>NZ_LWRX01000211.1:0-1075 GCF_001683835.1 Ralstonia sp. RL
ATCCGACGAATCCACCCAGGGAGAATCCAAATGAGCCTGAATAACCGCTATGACTTCGTTCTCGTTTTCGATGTGCGCGACGGCAACCCCAACGGCGACCCCGATGCCGGCAACCTGCCGCGTCTGGACGCTGAATCCGGCCATGGGCTGGTGACCGATGTTTCGTTGAAGCGCAAGGTGCGTAACTTCGTCGGCCTGGTGAAGGGCGAAACGCCACCCTTCGACATCTACGTGAAGGAAAAGGCGGTTCTCAATCAGACACACGAGAAGGCCTATGTTGCCGTTGGTGCCGAGGAAGAACTGAAGGGCGACAAGAAGCGCAAGGGCAGTGGCGACGCGGTCGACAAGGCGCGGCAGTGGATGTGCGCCAACTTCTTCGATGTGCGCACCTTTGGCGCGGTGATGTCGACCGGCGTCAATTGCGGCCAAGTGCGCGGCCCGGTGCAACTGACCTTCGCCCGCTCCGTCGATCCGATCATCGCCCAGGAACATTCGATTACCCGCATGGCGGTGGCGACCGAAGCCGAAGCCGAGAAGCAGCAGGGTGACAACCGCACCATGGGCCGCAAGCACACCGTGCCTTACGGCGTCTATGTGGCGCACGGCTTCGTGTCGTCCTTCCTCGCCAAGCAGACCGGCTTTGGCGAGGAAGACCTGGAACTGCTTTGGCAGGCGCTGGAACAGATGTTCGAGCACGACCGCTCCGCTGCCCGCGGCGAAATGTCGACGCGCGGGCTGTACATCTTCAAGCACGATTCGGAACTGGGCAACGCCCATGCGCATGCGCTGTTCGACCGTATCAAGGTGACGCGCAAGGCAGATGTGGATGTGGCGCGCAGCTTTGCCGACTACGAGGTGTGCATCGACGAAGCGAACTTGCCAAGCGGCGTGACGCTGATCAAGCGGGTGTAAATGGCCTCAGCGCCGCCCGCCCCAATACCCGGGGTGGCGGCGCTGGTGGGCGACGGCACGGATGGAGATGAGTTCGGTACCAACCTGATAAATGATCGAGTAGGGGAAATGGCGCAACGGCAGAATCCGCAAGCGCTTGGAAACAGGGGTGCCGGTCAGGGGA
>NZ_LWRX01000217.1:0-2737 GCF_001683835.1 Ralstonia sp. RL
CCGACAAGAAAATGCTCAATCGAACAAATGAATTAATCAAGACGGTCATGCGCATCCCGTTTGAAGGAATCGGAAAGCCCGAGCCTCTCAAACATGGTCTTGCAGGGTACTGGTCACGACGAATTAACGAGGAACATCGCCTCGTTTACAAAGTGGACGATGGTTCTTTGTTAATCGCTCAGTGCAGGTACCGTTACTAACCCGGTGCCGGGCAAAGTGCACGGCCAGTTCTTCCGTATGCGCTGATCGACCCGCGATCCTGCAGGGTAGCCGCGAGCAATGTCCGCTGTGCTGGGGCTGGTCGATGCCGCCAGCCTTCCCCGGCTACCGTTTCCCCTCGCCTCGGGCAGCCGCAATGCGCGCCCCGTCCGCCAGCTGGTTGTTCGGATAGCGCACCACCACCTCGCCGGGCGCCAGCCCCGCCAGAATCTGCGCCTCGTCCTGGTTGCGCTGCCCGACCTTCACCGCGCGCTCGCGCGCACGCCCGCCGTCGGCGACGAACACATGCCAGGCGTCGCCGACGCGAAACAGGCTGCTGCCGGCGACCTTGACCGCGCGCTCGTCCGACCAGATCACGACGCGCGCCTCGATCCGGTAGCCGTCGCCCAGCGGCCCGAGGTCGTCGACCGGGGCGGCGATCACGTTGACGCGCTGCTCTTCCACGCCCAGCGCCGACACCTTGGTGAAGGCGACCGGCTCGACCAGGCGCACCTTCGCGCGCAGGGTCCTGCCGCCGCCCCAGCCATCGAGCAGCATCAGGTTGCCGGGCCGGACCTTGACCGCGTCGGTGGACAGCAGGTCGACCACGATTTCGTAGCGCGAGGGATCGCCGATCGTCACCAGCGGCGTGCCGGCGGCGACGGTGCGCGCGCTCTTCTCATGCACCTTCAGCACGTAGCCGTCGACCGGGGAGGCCAGCGGCAGCGTGCGGTCCCTGCCGGCGGCAAGGAGAGCCGCTTCCGCGGCGCGCACATCGGCTTGCGCCGCTTGCTCGCGCGAGCGGGCGGCGGCCCATTCGGCGCGCGCCGCGTTTTCCGCGCTGCTCGCCTTGTCGAGCGCCTGCGGCGACACGAACTTGTCGGCCACCAGCCGCTCGACGCGGATGCGCTCGCCGGTCGCAAAGCGCAGGTCGGTGTCGGCGCGCCGCACGCGCAACCCGGCTTCGCGCGCCAGCGCGCGCGCCGCATCCAGGCGTGCAACCGCTTCCTGCCGCTGGCGCGCGTCCATCGGCAGCGGATCGAGCGTGGCGACCAGCTGGCCGCGCTGCACCCGGTCGCCGTCGTGCAGCTCCACGCGCAGCAGCCCGGCGGCCACCGGCGCGGCCACCACATACTTGTCGTGCGCGCGCACCTGTCCCTGATTGTCGACCGTGACCTGCATCGGCCCCTGCGTGACGGCGGCCAGTTCCACCTGCACCGGTTCGGGCGCGAACAGGAACCAGAGCAGGGCGAACAGCAACGCGGCGGCGGCAGCGGCGGCGAGCCACGTGCGCACGCGCAGGGTGCGGCGTGCGGTGGTTTGGACGGCGGCGGTTTCGATTCGGGAATCCATGGATTACTCGCGTGTTTTCAGGACTTCGATCAGGTCGAGCCGCTGCACCTTGCGCCACACCAGCAGGCCGGAGGCGGCGGCCGAGGCCAGTACCACGGCGATCGAGATCAGGAAGGTGCGGCTGGAAACGACCAGCGGAATGCGGAACAGCTCCTGGCTCAGCAGCACCGACAGCCAGGCCGACAGGCCGTAGCCGAGCGCGCAGCCGAGCGGCAGCGCGGTGATCGTCAGCAGGCTCTGTTCGCCCAGCAGCATGCGGCCGACTTCGTTGCGGGTGAAGCCGAGGATGCGCAGGCTGGCCAGTTCGACCGCATGCTCGGACAGCGCGATGCGCGCCGAGTTGTACACCACGCCCATCGCGATCACGCAGGCGAAGGCGACCAGCACGACGGTGTTGATCTTCATGTTCTCCGCCACGGTCGACAGGAAGCTCTGCAGCGTCGCTTCGCGCAGGGTCACGCTGGCAATCGCGGGCACGCTCTTGAGCGTGCGGTAGAGCTCGGCCTGGCGGCGCGGATCGACCGCGAGAAAGGCGCCGGAGGCGCTGTCGGGCTCCGAGATCAGGCGCGCCAGCGCCGCGCGGTCCATGTAGGAAAAGGTGCCGATCGGTTCGTCCACGATGCG
Source organism: Ralstonia sp. RL (assembly GCF_001683835.1). Classification (NCBI taxonomy): domain Bacteria; kingdom Pseudomonadati; phylum Pseudomonadota; class Betaproteobacteria; order Burkholderiales; family Burkholderiaceae; genus Ralstonia; species Ralstonia sp. RL. The sequence continues at coordinate 2,176 of NZ_LWRX01000217.1, forward strand.
CGCGACGCGCACCTGCACGCTCTGGCGCCGGCCCTGCAGCAGCTCCAGCGTCAGCACGTCGCCGGTGCGCGCGCCCAGGATCCGCGCCAGCGTCTTGGTCAGCACCAACCCTTCCTGCGGCAGCGCGATCGGCCGTTCCCGTTCGTCGAGCACCATGCGCAGTTCGCGCCCCGGCGCCAGGCCGTTGACCGCGGTTTTCTTGCTGCGATGTCCGAAGCGCATCCTGACCAGCACGCTGTCGTACGGCTCGACCCGCAGCACGCCCGGCAGCGACGCGAGGTTGTGGGCGACCGAGACGTCGCGCCGCTCGTTGAAGGCGACCGTCACGTCGTCGCGCTGCGCGGTGCGGAACTGCAGGCGGATGATTTCGTTTAGCGCGTCGAAGGTGTACTGGCCGCTCACCAGCAGCGACACCGCCAGCGCCAGGCCGAGGATGGACAGGCAGGACTTGGCCGGGTTGCGTTCCAGGTTGCGCAGCACCATGCGCAGCGACAGCGGCATGAAGCGCTGCAGCCCGAGCCGCTCCAGCGGGCCGGGCCTGAAGCGCGCCGGGGATTCCGGG
>NZ_LWRX01000051.1:0-1481 GCF_001683835.1 Ralstonia sp. RL
TGGGCGACAGCTATTTCAACCATCTGGCGAACCTGCCCGACCTCGTGCTTCTGATGGACGAATCGCACCGCTACCGCGCCAGCGCAGGGGTGCGGGCCATCAACGAACTAAAGCCTTTGCTCGGTCTGGAAGTGACGGCAACGCCCTTCGTGGAGTCGAGCCGAGGGCCGGTGCCGTTCAAGAACGTGGTGATGGATTACCCGCTGGCGCGGGCGATGGAGGACGGCTTCGTCAAAGAGCCTGCGGTCGTTACCCAGCGCAACTTCGACTCCAAGGCGCATACGCCGGAGGAAGTGGAGAAGATCAAGCTGGAAGACGGCGTGCGTCTGCACGAAACCACGAAAGTGGAGCTGCTGACTTATGCCCGCGAGAACGGCGTCAAGCCGGTCAAGCCCTTCATGCTGGTTATTGCGCGCGATACCACGCACGCGGCGCAGCTCAAGTCGCTGGTCGAGTCGGCGCAGTTCTACGAGGGCCGCTACGCGGGCAAGGTGATCCAGGTGGATTCCAGCCGCACCGGCGCGGAAGAGGAAGAGATGATTTCGCGCCTGCTAGCCGTGGAGAGCGTGGACGAGCCGACCGAGATCGTGATTCACGTCAACATGCTCAAGGAGGGCTGGGACGTGACCAACCTCTACACCATCGTGCCGCTGCGCGCTGCCAACGCGCGCACGCTGATCGAGCAAAGCATCGGGCGCGGCCTGCGCCTGCCCTATGGCAAGCGCACCGGTGTGGCGGCGGTAGATCGCCTGAACATCGTTGCCCACGACAAGTTTCAGGAGATCATCGACGAGGCCAACCGTGGCGATTCGCCGATTCGCCTGAAGCAGGTCATCCTCGACGCGCCCAGTGCCGACGATAAGAAGGTGAGCGTGCAGGTCGCCTCCGGTGCTGCAGCGCGGCTTGGACTGACGGATGCCGCGCCCGCTGTCGATCCAGCCTCAGCAGTCGCCCACGGCGGATCGGGGGGCGGCGAGGCCAAGCCTGCACCGGCGCCAGTGTTCACCACCGAAGTGGAGAAGCAGGCGGCGCGCATGGTCATGGAGGTGATCGGCAAATATGAGGTCAAGCGCGATCTCGTGCCGACCAGCAGCGCGCTGCTGAAGCCAGAAGTACAGCAGGAAATCCTTGCGGAAGTGGCGGAACGTTTGCGCCCGATGCAGGGCAACCTGCTGGCGGGCGTGGACGAGGCCGCTCCCGCCCTTGACCTGTCGGCCGTTGTGGCGAAGACGACGGAGATCGTCGTTCAGCAGACCATCGACATCCCGCGCATTGCCGTGGTGCCCAAGGGCGAGGTCACGACCGGCTTCCGCCCCTTCAAGCTGGACGTGAGCCGGCTTCACCTGCAACCGGGCGAGCGCGAAATCGTCGGCCAGATGCTGCGCACCAACGAGCAGTTCACGCTGGCTTCGGAAATCGGCCTGAAAGAGCAGCGCCCGGAGGACTACATCGTCCACGCGCTGGTGGACTTCGACGACATC
>NZ_LWRX01000152.1:0-70705 GCF_001683835.1 Ralstonia sp. RL
GATGAAGCGCTTGCCGGGCGCGGCCATGCGCATCTTGTGCAGGATGCCGTTGTCCGTCGCGACGATGAACTCGTTGGCCGACAGCGACTGCGCAGCCGCAATCAATTGCGACGTCGAGCCCACCACATCGGCCTGCGCCACCACGGATTCGGGCGATTCCGGGTGCACGAGGATCTTCGCGTTCGGGTGTTCGGCACGCAGCAGGTCCAGTTCCACGCCCTTGAACTCGTCGTGGACGAGGCACGAGCCCTGCCACATCAGCATGTCGGCGCCGGTCTGCTTCTGGATGTAGCTGCCGAGATGCCGGTCCGGGGCCCACAGGATCTTGTTGCCCTGCGCGTGCAGATGCTGCACGATCTTCAGCCCGATGGACGAAGTGACCATCCAGTCGGCTCGCGCCTTCACGGCCGCGCTGGTATTCGCATAGACGACGACGGTGCGATCCGGATGCGCGTCGCAGAATGCGGCAAATTCGTCCGGCGGACAGCCCAGGTCCAGTGAACACGTGGCGTCCAGGTCGGGCATCAGCACGGTCTTCTCGGGGCTCAGTATCTTGGCCGTCTCGCCCATGAAGCGCACGCCTGCGACCACCAGCGTCTTGGCGGAATGGTCGCGGCCGAAACGCGCCATCTCCAACGAGTCGGACACGCAGCCGCCGGTCTCTTCGGCGAGGTCCTGCAGGTCGGCGTCGACGTAGTAATGCGCGACGAGTACCGCCTCGCGCTCCTTGAGCAGCCGCTTGATGCGGGCTTTCAGCCCATCGCGCTCCTCGCGCGACAGCGCCGGCGGCACTTTCGCCCATGCGTGGGCGACACAGCTCGCGCCGGATTGCGTCTCGGCCAGCATGTCCGGGCGCTCGAATTCAACCGTCTTGATGTGGGTTTCCATGGTGGTCTCCGCGTCCGTTCCTGCCGTTAAGGCGTCAGAAAGGTGGCGTGGCAATGAAACGGACGGCGTGTGAGGAGGACTCGCGCCGCGATGCTTTGCCGCAGCTTAAGAATGTGAATTGGGGCAGTTTACCCAAAAGAAAAGCCCCGCTGCGGAGCGGGGCTTCACCTATGAAACAGAAAAGTCAGGCGTAGCGGCGCAGGCGCACAGCGAATTCCTGGAGCGCGTGGATGCCGCTTTCCTCGGCGCGCTTGCACCAGTCCTGCAGTTGATGCAGCAGCTGCTCGCGCGTAGCGTTCGAACGGCTCCACAGCGCGCCCAGTTCGCGGCGCATCTCCACGAACGTGTGCAGCGACGAATGGTCCGAGACGATCTGCGAAAGCTGCTCGCGTTGCGGCGGGCCGAGCTTGGTCTCGTCGCGGTGGAACCACTTGCGGGCCGGCTTCAGCGCACGGTATTCGACATCGCGCGACGCCTTGAGCTTGGCCAGCTCCTGGCGATAGGCCGCCTTGACGGTCTTGGCGTAGCGCGCCATCACGTCATAACGGTTGGCGATGATGGCTTCCAGCGTGTTCTGGTCGACCGGTTTGACGTCGCCAAAACGTGCCTTGGGCGCCACCTTCTTGACCTTGGCCAACCCAACCATTTCCAGCGCACGGATGTAGCCCCAGCCGATGTCGAACTCGTACCACTTGACCGAGAACTTGGCCGACGTGGCGTACGTATGGTGGTTGTTGTGCAGCTCTTCGCCGCCAATGATGATGCCCCACGGCGACACGTTGGTCGAAGCGTCTTCGCACTCGAAGTTGCGATAGCCCCAGTAGTGGCCCAGGCCGTTGATGATGCCGGCAGCGTGGATGGGAATCCACAGCATCTGCACGGCCCACACCGTCAGGCCGATCGCGCCGAACATCACGACGTCGAGGATCAGCATCAGGCCGACACCCTGCCACGTGAACTTCGAATACACGTTGCGCTCGATCCAGTCGTCGGGCGTGCCGTGGCCGAACTTCTGGATCGTTTCCTTGTTCTTGGCCTCGGCCCGGTAGAGTTCGGCGCCCTCGAGCAGCACCTTGCGGATGCCTCGCGTTTGCGGGCTGTGCGGATCGTCTTCGGTTTCGCACTTGGCGTGGTGCTTGCGGTGAATGGCCGTCCACTCCTTGGTGACCATGCCGGTGGTCAGCCAGAGCCAGAACCGGAAGAAATGTCCAGCGATGGGATGCACGTCCAGCGCCCGGTGCGCCTGGCAGCGGTGCAGGAAAATCGTCACGCTCGCGATGGTGATGTGCGTCACCACCAGCGTAAAAATCAGGATTTGCCACCAGGCCCAGTCCAGGGTGCCGTTGGCAAGGAAATTCAGAAGAGAGTCGATCAAAGTGTTCTCCGTGGTCAACTCGGGTGATTGAAGCAGCCTGGGTCGATAGCGCCATTGCTGCCTCGTCAGGCCATCCGCTGTCGCACGGTGGCGACAGTGGGGTCGTGTTGGCGGAGATTCGGGTGTTGGCACCCGGCTTGCGCGTCACATCGGCGAACTCTCCGGCTGCCGGTCATATGACCTCCGCCCCTGCGCAATGCAAGGCTTTCGCGGCAATGCGTCGCAAACTTCAGGCCATTGCGACGGCCGCCTGATCCTTCGGGGGAACATCCGGCATTTTAACCGAAGACCCCCTCTACTCCATGGGGGAAAACCGTGAGTTTGACCCTGAGCAAGGGCGCACCGTTCCGCACCGGGATGTGTTAAAGCCGGGCACCCAGGCGCCTCATGCATCACCCGCCGATAAGCTATCCCCAGCCACGGGCCCCAGCACGCGCACTTCCCGCTGCGGGTATGGAATGTCGATCCCCGCCTCTTTGAAGCGCCGATAGATCGCCCGATTCAGATCGGACTGCACACCGAGCTTGCCGTTGTGCGGATCGTTGATCCACACGCCCAGTTCGTACTCGATGCCGCTGTCGCCGAACAGCGCGAGGAACGCGGCGGGCGCCGGATCTGCGAGTACGCGAGGAATGCCCTCGGCGCACTGGACCAGCAAGGCCAGCACGGTTTCGGGGTCTGCCGCATACGAGGCCTGCACCCGCACCGCCACACGGACGGTGCCGCGCTCGTTATGGTTCTGCACGGCCTGCGCGACCATCAACTCATTCGGCACGAGTGTGTCGCCGTCGCCGTTGCGCACGACGGTGTAGCGCGTGCGGATCTGCGTGACGATGCCGGTGTAGCTGCTGACCGTGATCTGGTCGCCCAGCTTGAGCGAGCGCTCGAGCAGGATGATGAAGCCCGACACATAGTTGCTCGCGATCTTCTGCAGGCCCAGGCCCAGCCCCACACCCAGCGCGCCGCCAAACACCGACAGCACCGTCAGGTCGATGCCGACCAGCGACAGGCTCAGCAGCAGCGACACCAGGAGCAACATCGCCTTGGTCACGCGCGACAGCACCACCTTGAGGTTGGCGTCGAGCGCCGTGGCGCGGGTGATGCGGCTGTCAAGCCAGGAGCCGAACCACATCGCCACGAGCACCGTGACGAGAATCCACACGACGCCCATGAGCAAGGCGGCGAGGCTGACCTTCTGCTTGCCGCCCAGCGCAAAGCGGATGCCCTCGAGGTAATCGACCACGTCGCCCAGCACACCGAGCACGTAGAGCACCATGCCGATCCACATGAGCGTTGTGAGCACGCGCTCGGCCAGCACGAGCATGCCGTGCAGCTCGCCGTTGGCCGACAACACGCGGCGCAGCACATAGAAGCCCAGGTAGAGCACCGCCAGCCCGAAGAGCGGCACCGCCGCGAGCCGGAATACGCTGATCGGCATGGTGCCGACCAGCGCGTAACGGGCCCCGAGCACCAGCAGCCAGCCGATCAGCGGGAACATCGCCCGCTCCAGGCTCGACCACGCAAAGCGCAGCGCGAAGGTCTCGTTCACGTGGCGCGCATGCAGGCGCCGCGCGATCGAGCGGGCCATGAGCCAGGCCGCGCCGAGCAGCAGCACGAGCACGCCCAGCTGCCAGATAAAGCGCGGGCCGCCCAGGTCGGCGACGATGTCGTCGATCATGTGGCCCAGCGCGAGGTGGCTCAGGTTCTGTGGCAATCCGTTCATTCGGCCGACACGTTATTGCGTTCGATAAGGCAGGGCGTCGCCCGCGTGCTTCTGCCAGTTGGCGGCATAGCGCTGGGCGAGATCGGCGTCGCCGCGCACGATCAGGACGTTCTCGGCATTGCCGCGCTGCGCCGTCTGCGTGAAGTTGAAGCTGCCCGTCACGAGCACCGGGCGGGCGCCGCGCGGGTCGATCACGATGACCTTGTTGTGCGCGTTCTTGTAGCGCACTTCCAGCCACACGGGAATGCCGGCATTGGCGATTTCCGGCACGCGGCTGCCGTTGGCGCGCATCATCTGTTCGCGGTCGGCCAGCACCCGCACATCGACGCCGCGCTGATGCGCCGCCAGCAGCGCGCGCACGATCGCCTTGTTTGACAGCAGGTAGGCCTGCACCAGCACCTGCTCGCGCGCCTGGTCGATGGCGTCCGCGAGCAGGCCCTCGATATCGTCATCGGGCGTGAAGGCGGCCTGCACCGTACCTTTGGCCGGCAGAACCGGTGGTGTGCTGCGGGCCTGGGCGAGGCCGGTGCCACTGAATGCAAGCGCAGCGGCCAGCAGCAGACCGACTTGGCGTGCGGTCATGCGCGGCGCTCCAGTACGGCCGCGAAGAAGCCGTCGGTCTGGTGCACGTGCGGATACAGCTCCAGGTAAGGGCCCATCTCGAGCGCGATCTTCTGGGCCGCCAGCACCTCGCCGGCAGGCACGAGCACGAAGTCTTCATGCGCGGCCAGGAACTGCTCGACCACCTGCTGGTTCTCGCGCGCCAGCACGCTGCACGTTGCGTAGACGAGGCGGCCGCCCGGCTTGAGGAGCCGCGCCGCGGAGTCCAGAATCGACCGCTGCTTGGCTGACATCTCTTCCACGGCCCGCGCGGATTGCCGCCATTTCAGGTCCGGATTGCGGCGCAGCGTGCCGAGCCCGCTGCACGGTGCGTCGACCAGCACGCGGTCGATCTTGCCCGCCAGGCGCTTGACCTTGGCGTCGTGCTCGCTGTCGATCCGGCTCGGATGCACATTGGACAAGCCGCTGCGCGCCAGACGCGGGCCCAGGTTCGACAGGCGCTTCTCCGATACGTCAAATGCGTACAGCCGCCCCGTCGAGCGCATCGCCGCACCGATCGCCAGCGTCTTGCCGCCCGCGCCCGCGCAGAAATCGACCACCATCTCGCCGCGCTTGGGCGCCAGGAGCTGGCACAGCAGCTGGCTGCCTTCGTCCTGCACTTCGACGGTGCCGTTGGTGAAGATCTCGAGCTTGTTCAGCGCCGGCTTGCCCGCCAGGCGAATGCCCACCGGCGACAGCGGTGCCGCGGCGCCCTCGATGCCGGCTTCGGCCAGCGTCGCCAGCACCGTGTCTCGATCGCCCTTGAGCGTGTTGACGCGCAGGTCCAATGGCGCGGGATTGAGCCACGCCTCGGCAAGGGCCTCGGTAAATTCCGCACCGTGCTGCGCAACCAGGGCGTCAAAGAGCCAGTCGGGCAGGTTGGCTCGCACACGGGGCGCCAGCGCAGCGCGGTCGCGCAGTTGCCAGCGGTCGAGCCACTCGGCTTCCGCGGGATTCAGGAACGGCGCGATCGCTTCACGTCCTGCGGTCTGCACGAGGCCGAGCAGCGCGAGGCGGCGGCGCGCCGGCCCCGAACCGCTTTCGGCGAACTGGCCAAATTCGTTCTTTCGGCGCAGCACGGCAAAGGCCGCCTCGGCGACGATGCCGCGCTCGCGGTGGCCGAGTTCGTGGTGCTCACGGAAGTACTGGCTGACCACCATGTCGGCCGGTGCAGCAAAGTGCAGCAGGCGGGCGAGCACCTTGTCCAGGTGCTCAAGATGGCTGCCGTGCACGCCCGTGCGCGGGCGCGGCGTACGTTGGGCCGGCTTGCCTTGCGGTGCCCGGTACCAGCCACCGCCCCCCGAACCCGAACGCTTGCTACCCGACCCCCCATTGCGCGGCCGCTGGCGATCCTGGCTCATGCAGCCTCCCGGGCATCGGCCCCGATCACGAGTTGTGGAGCGTCCGGCGAAACACGCACCACGCCGTTCTGCACACTCAGCCGGTCTTCGACAAACCAGCGCACGGCGCGCGGATAGATCACGTGCTCCTGCGTGAGCAGCCGCGCGGCGAGCGACTGCGGCGTGTCGTCCTGGCGCACGTCGATGATGGCCTGCAGCACGATCGGACCGTGATCCAGATCCGCGGTCACGAAATGGACGGTCGCGCCATGCACCTTCACGCCCATGGCCAGCGCCGCCTCATGCGTATGCAGACCAGGGAAGCACGGCAGCAGCGACGGATGGATGTTCAGCATGCGTCCGGCGTAATGCTTCACGAAGCCGGGCGTGAGAATGCGCATGAAGCCCGCCAGCACGACCAGATCAGGTGAGTAGCCGTCGATGGCCTGCGCCAGCGCAGCATCGAAGTGCTCGCGGTCGGCAAACGTCTTGTGATCGACCACCGCCGTGGCGATGCCGTGCGACGCGGCAAATTTAAGTCCGGCCGCATCAGGCCGATTAGAAATGACGGCGGCAATGCGCGCCTGCCAGCCTTCTGCCTGGCAAGCCCGCACGATGGCTTCCATATTGGAGCCGCGCCCGGAAATGAGAATGACGATGTTTTTCATCGCGGCATTTTATCAAGTGCGCCGCAGTTCCCCGGAGAAAATCCGGTGTGGCGCTTGGCAAGCCCGCGTCACGCGGCTTTCCGGCGTACCGTGGCATTTTGCCGACGGCGCGTAGCAAAAAGCTCGCCGCATCCCAAAAATGGAGGGTGCAACCGTTGGCGTGCGATGGCGCGCTCTGATAATCTCAACACCATAATTGCCCGCACACCCGGGGGGGTCCGGTGTGCCGTCAGCGACGACTGGAAGTCCCTTGCGGCGTTCCGGCATCTTCGCTGCAACACTGCGCGGGCAATAACCGTGAAAGCCGATCGGCCGTGGGCGACCCAGCCCGGCCCGCCGGCCACCGCCCGCGCCGGGTCGGCACGCGTACAACAACAAGAGGGCCTTGCCCTCACCGGGGAATAAGAATGACGAGCTCGCTGCGTAGCCTGCTGGTGGTCGACGACCACCCCCTCGCCTTGTCTGGCACGACCACGTTTCTCGCGCACGCCTTGCCTGAAGTCCAGGTGCACGCAGCAATCGGCCGCCGCCAGGCGCTGGCGCTGGTGGACGAAGGCGTCCGGCCCGACGTGGTGCTGCTCGACGTCTGGCTCTCCGACTGCACCGGCTTCGACGCCATGCGCGAGCTGCGCGGCAAGCTGCCCGAAGCGCGCTTTGCCTTCATGTCGGCTGAGAACACGCCGGAGATCGTCGCCAAGGCACAGGCGCTGGGCGCCATCGGCTTCATCGGCAAGCACGCCGATGCCCATGCGTTTTCGAAGGCCGTGGCCGGCATCTTCAGCGGCGATGCGTCGTTCCCGTCGGAAGACGACATGGGCGGCAGCAACAAAGGAGGCGCCTCCCACGGCATCCCGATCACGCCGGCAGAACTCGGCCTGACGCCGCGCCAGGGTTCTGTGCTCGCGCTGTTGCTTGAAGGACTGCCCAATAAATCGATCGCCCGCCAGCTGGGCCTGACGGAGAACACCGTCAAGGAACACGTCTCGGCGATCCTGCAGCGGCTGGGCGTGCGCACGCGCATCCAGATCATCTCGCGCATGGAGCGCTTCCGCCTGACGGGCGCGGCCTGATTTGCGCGGCGCCGCATCCGACGGCGCCGGCTTTCCGCGTTGCTCAGTACGCGACCTGTGGCTCGGCCGCACGGCCCCGCAGCCAGCGCTTGAGCAGTACGCGCAGCATGTTCGGATCCATCGGCTTGGCCAGCAGCAGGTAGCCGGCCTCTTCCGCACGCGCCAGCGCGGCGGAGTTGCGGTCGCCAGTCAGCAGCACGGCGTGGGCGTCGGGATGGCTGACCTGCCAGCGTTCGAGCAGTTGCAGGCCGTCTTCCTCTCCGGGCAGGCGCAGGTCGCAGAAGATGATCTGCGGGCGAATGCCGCGCGCGAGCAGTTGGTCCGCGGCACGGCCATCGGCGGCGCTGTGCACCTCCACGCCCCACGCCTCGAGCAGTGCGTGCCAGGCCTTGCGGATCTGCGGATCATCGTCCACCACCAGCACCACGCCCGAGAAACGCGGCTGGTCCAGCACCGCACGCTTCTGCTCCGCCCGCGGCTGGGCGGCCAGCGGCGCCTTCACCTCGGCCGGCACGGGCCGCAGCGCCATCCAGAACATCGAGCCCCGGCCCGGCACCGAACGCACGCCGAACGTACCGCGCAGCAGGCGCACGCATTCCTTGTAGATCGCCAGCCCCAAGCCGAGACCCTGGCTTGGGTCGCGCTCGGGGTTTTCGACCTGGTAGTAGGTCGAGAAGATTTCTTTCTGGTGCTCCGGCGCCACGCCGATGCCGGTATCCCACACCTCGATGCGCAGATGCTTCTGGCGCACGCGCAACGCCACCATCACGCCGCCGCGCTCGGTATAGCGCAGCGCATTCTGCAGCAGGTTGAACAGCGCCCGGCGCAGCAGCACCGGCTCGGCCATGCCGAATACCGGCAGCGGCGGAATGCGCTGCGTGAGCGTCAGACCCTTGGCGCGCGCATCCGGCATGAACTGCTGGACCACCTCGGTGATGACCTCGCCCAGATCCACCGGCTCCAGCGTCGGTGAGGTCTTGCGGCTCTCGAGCTTGGACAGGTCGAGCAGCGAGCGGAACAGCAGATCGATCGTCGCCGCGCCCGAGGCAAGCTGCTCCACCAGCGGCGCCAGCGATTCGGACTGGTTGCGCGCCCGCAACGCCTCCACCAGCAGCACGAGCGCATGCACGGGCTGCCGCAGATCGTGGCTGGCCGCGGCCAGGAAGCGCGACTTTTCCTCCGACGCCGACAGCGCGCGCTGCTTTTCGTCCTGGTAGCGGCGCGCCAGCTGGCGGCTTTCGTTCTCGAGCTGGATTTCACGCACGAGCGTGTTGTGGATGTTCACCGCATGGCGCGTCAGCAGGGCCGCAAAGAAGAGCAGCACCCCGCGCAGGTACAGCCCGTGGCCCGGAAACGCCTGCTCCGCCAGCACGAAGTGCGGCGCCAGGATGCCCGTGCCGAGGATCAGCAGGCTCGACGGCACCGGCGCCTGCGACAGCACCGCGGCCGCCGCCACGCCGATGATCACGATCATCAGCAGGCTGCTGAACTCCAGCGACGGCGACATCAGGTACAACCCGGCCGAGCAGCCCCATGCCACGCCACCCACCGCCGACATGACGTGCATGCCCGTCCACCACTTGCGGGTGTGCGCAGCCAGCGTCATGCGGGGGAGGTCGTAGCGGTATCCGAAATAGAAGCGCAGGCCCGACGCCGTCAGGCACAGCATGATCAGGCACCAGCCCAGCAGCGCCGGGCGATTGGGCGCATCCCAGAATGCCGCCACTGTCAGCGCAGGCAGCACGACCGAGGCGGCAATCCCCATGGGCGCCCCCCGATGCACGGCGGCGAGCAGCTTGGCTCGGGCATCCAGTTCGAGCGGCGCACGGCTGGCCAGCCCGAACTTGGCGAAGAAAAGGCGCAACGAGGCGTTCAAGGGAATGCGGGGAAGAAGAAGCCGGATCTCAGCGGATATCGGATTGTGCCGCAAGCCCGCAACGGGCGGGCGCACCGTTCGGAGGATTGTGCAACAGCCCGACACCTGGCTCGCGGCGCGCCGGGGACGCGGCAATCCCTTATATAATGTGCGTTTTGCTGGATTTTTGCGCAGTGCCGCGGCAATCCAATCCGAAACGCTGCCCTTTCTTCCTCCATCACCGACGCCTCTCGTGAAAGTCTTTCGCGGCCTGCCCAATGCCGAAAGTCGCGCGCCGTGCGCGCTGACCATCGGCAACTTTGACGGCGTGCACCGCGGGCACCAGTCTCTGCTGGCCCGGGCGCGCGCGGCGGCTGACGCACGCGGGCTGCCGCTCACGGTGATGACGTTCGAGCCGCATCCGCGCGAATTCTTCATGCCGGATCGCGCGCCCACCCGCATTGCCCTGCTGCGCGACAAGCTCGAAAGCCTGCGGCGCCAGGGCGTCGACCGCGTGGTCGTGGAGCACTTCAACGCGCATTTCGCCGGCCAGACGCCGGACGAGTTCGTGCGCAACGTGCTCGTCGACGGGCTGCATGCGCGCTGGCTGCTGGTGGGCGATGACTTCCGCTTTGGCGCCAAGCGCGCCGGAGACTTCACCTACCTGCAGGCCGCCGGCGCGCAGTTCGGATTTGAAGTCGAGCAGATGGGCTCGGTGTCGGAGTCCGGCATTCGCATCTCCAGCTCGGCGGTGCGCGAGGCGCTGGCCGCGGGCGACCTCGAACATGCCCGCCGCCTGCTCGGTCACGGTTATGCCATCAGCGGGCACGTGGTGCACGGGCAAAAGCTCGGGCGCTCGCTCGGCTTCCCGACGCTGAATCTGCGCATTTCGCATCGCAAGCCCGCAGTGGCCGGCATCTTTGTCGTGCAGGTGCACGGGCTGGCCGAAAAGCCGCTGCCGGCCGTCGCCAGCATTGGAGTGCGCCCGACGGTGGACGATTCCGGCCGCGTGCTGCTGGAAGTGCACGTCTTTGATTACAACGCCAGCGTCTACGGCAAGCTGGTCCGCGTGGAATTCATGAAGAAGCTGCGCGACGAGGCTCGCTACGATTCGCTCGATGCGCTCAAGGACGCCATCGCGCAGGACTGTGTTCACGCGCGGCAGTTCTTCGGCCTGCCCGTTCCACCGGCCGGCGAGTCGCCAACGCTTCGGCGCGACTTCGCGACCTCCGCCACCGACCGAATTCAGTAGGCGGCTGACGCACCCGCCGCCCGAAAGCCACACCACGCACGCGCCTGCTCTGACCGGCGCGCTGCATCGATCCGATTTGCCCGAATCTGCCTCACATCACACCATGTCTGACGCCAAGAAGCCCACGCCGGAGAAAAGCAAGTACCCGGTCAACCTGCTGGACACCCCCTTCCCCATGCGCGGCGATCTGCCCAAGCGCGAGCCGCAATGGGTCAAGCAGTGGCAGGACAAGCAGCTCTACAAGAAGATCCGCGCCGCGCGTAAAGGCGCGAAGAAGTTCATCCTTCACGATGGCCCGCCGTATGCCAACGGCGACCTGCACATCGGCCACGCGGTCAACAAGATCCTCAAGGACATGGTGATCAAGTCGCGCGGCTTGACCGGCCTGGATGCCGTGTACGTGCCGGGGTGGGATTGCCACGGCATGCCGATCGAGATCCAGATCGAAAAGCAGTTCGGCAAGGGCCTGCCCGTCAAGGAAGTGCAGGAGAAGGCGCGCGCCTACGCCACCGGCCAGATCGCGCGCCAGAAGGCCGACTTTGAGCGCCTGGGCGTGCTGGGCGACTGGGCGGACCCATACCTCACCATGAACTTCCGCAACGAAGCCGACGAGCTTCGCGCGCTGGGCAAGATTCTCGAAAAGGGCTACGTCTTCCGCGGCCTGAAGCCGGTCAACTGGTGCTTCGACTGCGGCTCGGCATTGGCTGAGGCAGAAGTCGAATATGCGGATCGCACCGACCTGTCGATCGACGTCGGCTTCCCGTTCGCCGACATCGACGCGCTGGCGAGCGCCTTCCACGTCGGCGCCGATGTGCTCAAGGCCAAGCCGGGCTGGATCGTGATCTGGACGACGACGCCGTGGACGATCCCGTCCAACCAGGCGCTGAACCTGCACCCGGAAATCGAATACGCGCTGGTCGACACGCCGCGCGGGCTGCTGATCGTCGCGAAGGAGCGCGTCGAGGCCTGCCTGCAAAGCTGGAAGCTCGAAGGCACCGTGCTGGCCACGTGCGAAGGTGCCGCGCTCTCGGGCGTGCGTTTCCACCATCCGCTCGCGAAGATGGATGCGGGCTACGACCGCACCTCGCCCGTCTACCTGGGCGACTACGTGACCATCGACACCGGCACCGGCATCGTCCACTCCGCGCCCGCCTATGGCGTGGAAGACTTCCAGTCGTGCAAGGCGCACGGCATGCCCGACGCGGACATCATCAACCCGGTGATGGGCAACGGCGTCTACGCATCGACGCTGCCGCTGTTCGGCGGCCAGATGATCTGGGATGCCAACCCCAAGATCGTCGAGGTGCTGCGCGAATCGGGCAACCTGTTCGACGCGCACAAGTACAACCACAGCTACATGCACTGCTGGCGCCACAAGACGCCGATCATCTATCGCGCCACGTCGCAGTGGTTTGCGGGGATGGACGTGCAGCCCAACGACGGCAACGCCACGCTGCGCGAAACGGCGCTCGCCGGCATCGATGCCACCGCGTTCTACCCGTCGTGGGGCAAGCAGCGCCTGCACAACATGATCGCCAACCGCCCGGACTGGACGCTGTCGCGCCAGCGCCAATGGGGCGTGCCGATGGCGTTCTTCGTGCACAAGGAAACCGGCGCGCTGCACCCGCGCACGCCTGAGCTGCTGGAGCAGGTCGCGCAGCGCATCGAACAAAACGGCATCGAAGCCTGGCAGACGCTCGACCCGCGCGAGCTGCTCGGCGACGAGGCTGACATGTACGAGAAGAATCGCGACACGCTCGACGTGTGGTTCGACTCGGGCACGACGCACTGGCACGTCATCCGCGGCTCGCATGCGGCGGATCTGTACGACGCTTCGGCCGAGCTGCCGGACGGCCGCCTGGCCGATCTGTACCTGGAAGGCTCCGACCAGCACCGCGGCTGGTTCCACTCGTCGCTGCTGACGGCTTCGATGCTGTACGGCAAGCCGCCGTACAAGGGCCTGCTCACGCACGGCTTCACGGTGGACGGCGAAGGCCGGAAGATGTCGAAGTCGATCGGCAACACGATCGCACCGCAGGAAATCGCCAACAAGATGGGCGCGGAGATCATCCGCCTGTGGGTCGCCTCGACGGATTATTCGGGCGAACTCGCCATCTCTGACGAGATCCTGAAGCGCGTGGTCGAAAGCTATCGCCGCATCCGCAACACGCTGCGCTTCCTGCTCGCCAACCTGACCGACTACGATCACGCCAAACACGCGTTGCCGACCGAGCAATGGCTCGAAATCGACCGCTATGCCGTAGCGCTGACGGATGCGTTGCAGAAGGAAGTCCTGTCGCACTACGACGTGTATGAATTCCAC
The DNA here is from genome assembly GCF_001683835.1 of Ralstonia sp. RL. Lineage (NCBI taxonomy): Bacteria > Pseudomonadati > Pseudomonadota > Betaproteobacteria > Burkholderiales > Burkholderiaceae > Ralstonia > Ralstonia sp. RL. Next base: position 13,095 of record NZ_LWRX01000152.1, read on the forward strand.
CCGGTGGTCGCCAAGCTCCAGACGTTCTGCTCGGAAGACCTGGGCGGCTTCTACCTCGACGTGCTGAAGGACCGCCTGTACACCACGGCACCCGATTCCGTGGCGCGCCGCTCGGCACAGAACGCGCTGTATCACATCACCCAGGCCATGCTGCACTGGATGGCGCCGTTCCTGTCGTTCACGGCCGAAGAGGCATGGCAGGTCTTCGCACACGGCACCGAGCACACCGACACCATCTTCACCAGCACCTACTACGACGCCCCGGTGCCGCAAGGCGCCAGCGCGCTGCTGGAGAAGTGGGCCGCCATCCGCAACGTGCGCGGCGAAGTGACCAAGCAGCTCGAAGCGCTGCGCATCGACGGCAAGATCGGCGCGTCGCTGCAGGCGGAAGTGACGGTCGCTGCCGGTGACACCGTGTACGACGCCCTGGCGAGCCTCGGCGACGACCTGCGCTTCGTGCTCATCACGTCGGCGGCCAAACTCGAACGCGCGCCCGAGGGCGGCGATCTGCTCATCACCGTGGCACCTTCGACGCATGCCAAGTGCGAACGCTGCTGGCACTACCGCGCCGACGTCGGCCACGACCACGCCCACCCGACGCTGTGCAAGCGCTGCACTGACAACCTGTTTGGCGCCGGTGAACAACGGAGCGCTGCCTGATGGCCACTCGCAACAACGGCAAGAGCAAGGCGGTTTCGCGTTCAGGCGGCGGTCATGGTCTGGGCCCCTGGCTGGGCCTGGCCGTGATCTGGATCCTGCTGGACCAGCTGACCAAGATCGCGATCCTGAAGACGTTCACGTACGGACAATCGCGCCCGATCACGGGTTTCTTCAACCTGGTGCTGGCCTACAACAAGGGGGCGGCGTTCTCGTTCCTGGCGGCGGCTGGGGGCTGGCAACGCTGGTTCTTCACAGGCCTGGGAATCGCGGCGGCGCTGTTCATCGTGTGGCTGCTCAAGCGGCACAGCGCGCAGAAGCTGTTCTGCTTTGCGCTCGCGCTCATCCTGGGTGGGGCGCTTGGCAACGTGATCGACCGCGTCGTCTACGGCCACGTGGTGGACTTCCTCGACTTTCACCTCAACACCTACCACTGGCCCGCATTCAATGTGGCGGACTGCGGGATCACGATCGGCGCCGTGCTGTTGATCGTTGACGAACTGCGGCGCGTGCGGCGCTGAACGCCGACGCAGTGGCGTGGTAGTGAATCAGTATCGAATCGCGTACCACGCCCGTTTGATGTACTCGGCCAAGATGGTTCCGCTCTCGTAAATCGGCAACGACTTGGTGAGCGTGTCCCCGGCGAATACGCCGTGCACGCCCCATGCCACATCAGGCCACACCTGGCGGAATACGTCCCGCGCCCGGCCTGTGTGGTACCAACTAGTGACCAGCACCGCGCGGCCGACATGCTGACCGGTCAACGCCCGGTGCGTCATCTGCGCGTTTTCCATCGTGCTACCCGATTCACACTCGTAGCCGATGCGGTCAGCCGGTATGCCGGCCATCACCAGCCGGCGCACGATCAGCAGGCAATCTCCCTCCCCGCTCACGAACACGCGCGGCGCCACACCCGCGTGATACAGCTCCGCCGCACCGATCACGCGCTGACCCGATTCCCCGCCGAGGACAACGATCACGTCTGCCCTCGCAGGCACGGACTCCTCGCGCAACCACGCTTTGGCTTCGCGCACGAGCACCGCGCCCGTCACCAGGGCGACAAGGGACAATGCGCCGACTACCGCCAGGACATTGCAGACTGCCGAACGAGCGAAAACCATATCGGGAATGAGCATTTGAGGAAAAATCCGGGCGCCGGACGGGCTTCGGGCCAAGCCGGTATCATCGCCACACTGACGGGCGGGCCGATCCGGCTCCGGGTTGTATCCTGCCCAAGCACATTGCGTCAATCGGACCCCAGCGGACAGTTATGGAACTGCAAGGCAAACATTTCGTGCTCGGCCTGACCGGCGGCATCGCGTGCTACAAGTCGGCCGAGCTCGTGCGGCTGCTGACCAAGGCCGGTGCGACCGTGCAGGTGGTGATGACCGACGCCGCCACGCACTTCATCACGCCGGTGACGATGCAGGCGCTTTCCGGACGCCCCGTCTTCACGTCGGAGTGGGACAACCGCATCGGCAACAACATGCCGCATATCGATCTCTCGCGCGAAGCGGACGCAATCGTCATCGCCCCAGCATCGACGGACTTCCTCGCCAAGCTTGCGCACGGCATGGCCGACGATCTGCTCTCCACGCTATGCATCGCGCGCGACTGCCCGCTGCTCGTGGCCCCCGCCATGAACCGGCAGATGTGGGCCGCGCCCGCTACTCAGCGCAACGCCGCGCAGCTGCGCGCGGATGACGTCACGCTGCTCGGCCCCGATGCCGGCGACCAAGCCTGCGGCGAAGTCGGCGACGGCCGCATGCTCGAGCCGGAAGACATCGTCGAGCAACTCATCGGCTTCTTCCAGCCCAAGCTGCTGCGCGGCCACCGCGTGCTGTTGACAGCCGGCCCGACCTTCGAGCCGATCGACCCGGTGCGCGGCATCACGAATCTGTCGAGCGGCAAGATGGGCTTTGCGCTGGCGCGGGCTGCATCGCAGGCCGGTGCGACGGTCACGCTCGTCGCTGGGCCGTGCCATCAGGACACGCCTGCAGGCGTATTGCGCATCGATGTGCAGACTGCCCAGCAGATGCACGATGCCGTCATGCGCGAGCTGGACACCACGAAGAACGACATCTTCATCGCCGTTGCCGCCGTGGCGGATTGGCGTGTGGCGCAAGCCGCTGAGCAGAAGCTCAAGAAGCAGAGCGATTCCGACGTACCGACACTGACGTTCACGCAAAACCCGGACATCCTGGCCGCCGTGGCACGCCGTGCGAATGCGCCCTTCTGCGTCGGCTTTGCAGCAGAAACCGAACGCCTGGAAGAGTTCGGCGAGGCCAAGCGCCAGAAAAAAGGCATCCCGTTGCTGGTCGGCAATCTCGGCCATCAGACCTTCGGCCGCGACGACAATGAAGTCGCGCTCTTCGATGCAAAGGGCATCACGCGCCTGCCGCGTGCCGACAAGCTGACGCTGGCACGCCAGATCGTCGCCGCCATCGCCGACCGCGTGCACGGAGCACGGTCATGAGCGCCGCGCCGATCCGTCTATCGGTCCTGGACCAAAGCCCCGTCATCTATGGCCACAGCGCACGCGATGCCATTGCCGCGACGGTCGACCTGGCGCAACTGACGGATTCGCTCGGCTACACGCGCTACTGGTGCGCCGAACACCACGGCCTGCGCGGCGTCAGCAACCCCGCGCCGGAAGTGATGATCGCCCGCGTGGCGAGCGCCACGAAGCACCTGCGCGTGGGCTCCGGCGGCGTGATGCTGCCGTACTACAGCCCGTTCAAGCTGGCCGAGCAGTTCCGCTTGCTGGAAGCGCTGTTCCCGAACCGTATCGACCTGGGTGTCGGCCGCGCACCCGGCGGCGACATGCGTACCGCGCAGGCCGTGGCCATGGGCGACTACAACCGCGGCGACATCTTCCCGCAGCAGGTGCAGGAACTGATCTGGCACCTGACGGGCACGCTGCCACCGGATCACCCCGCTTACGGCGTCATCCTGCAGCCCGAGATCGACACCCAACCCGAACTGTGGGTGCTCGGCTCCAGCGATTTTGGTGGCGCGTTGGCCGCGCGCCTCGGTATCCGTTTCGCGTTTGCGCATTTCATCAATCCGCACGTCGGGCACATCGTCGCGCAGCAGTACCGTACCGATTTCGAACCCGGCTACGACGCACGGCCGTACAGCGCTGCCGCCGTCTTCGTGATCGCGGCGGACACTGAAGCCGAGGCGCGCCGCTACGAAGCTGCGATTGATTTGCGCCGCGTGCAGATGGCGATTGGCGTGAATGGCCCGGTCCCGACTGTCGAGCAAGCCGAAGCGCACGTCTACACCGAGCGCGACCAGGCCATCGTCATGCGGGAGCGGCCGCGCAGCATCATCGGCACACCGGAATCCGTGGCCGAGCAGATGCTTGCGCTCAAGAGCCGCTTTGTCGCCGACGAACTGATCGTGCTGACCGTCGCGCCCAGCTACAAGGCGCGCCTGCGCTCGTACGAGCTGCTGGCCGAGGCGTTTGCGCTACCATCTCCGGCTTCTGCAACCTCCTCGGCCTGCCCCGCATGAAACTCGACGTCAAGATTCTCGACGCCCGCCTGCACGAACAGCTCCCGCGGTACGCCACCACCGGCAGCGCCGGGCTGGACCTGCGCGCCTGCATCGACGCCCCGCTCACCATCGAGCCCGGCACCACGCACCTGATTCCGACCGGCATGGCGATCCACCTGGCCGACCCCGGTTATGCCGCGCTGATCCTGCCGCGCTCGGGCATGGGCCACAAGCACGGCATCGTGCTGGGCAACCTGGTCGGCCTGATCGATTCGGATTACCAGGGCCAACTGATGGTGAGCACGTGGAACCGTGGCAGCACGGCGTTCGTGCTCAATCCGATGGAGCGCTTGGCACAACTGGTGATCGTGCCGGTGGTGCAAGCCGAGTTGAACATCGTCGATGACTTTGCAGAAAGCGAGCGCGGTGCCGGTGGATTCGGCAGCACGGGACGCCACTGAGTGCATCGTCCGCACATAGAAAAACGGCCCGGAGTTTTTCCGGGCCGTTTTCTTTGGAGCGTCTGACGGGTCAGGCTTCCGCTTCTTCCTGGGCAGGTGCGGGCGGTGCTTCGTTCTCGGAGAATTCCAGCTTCACCGCATCCGCATCGTCCAGATCCACGACCACCTTTCCGCCGTTCACCAGCTTGCCGAACAGCAGTTCGTCGGCCAGCGCCTTGCGGATCATGTCCTGGATCAGGCGCTGCATCGGGCGCGCACCCATCAGTGGGTCGAAACCCTTCTTCGCCAGGAAGCGACGGAGCTTCTCGGTGAAGATGGCATCCACCTTTTTCTCGTGCAGTTGCTCTTCCAGCTGCATGAGGAACTTGTCGACCACGCGCATGATGATTTCCTCATCGAGCGAGCGGAAGCTGATGGTTGCGTCCAGACGGTTGCGGAACTCCGGCGTGAACATGCGCTTGATGTCGGCCATCTCGTCGCCCTGTTCGCGCGCCGTGGTGAAACCGATCGTTGCCTTGTTCATCGTCTCGGCGCCCGCATTGGTCGTCATGATGATGATGACGTTGCGGAAGTCCGCCTTGCGGCCGTTGTTGTCCGTCAACGCGCCGTGGTCCATGACCTGCAGCAGGATGTTGAAGATGTCCGGGTGCGCCTTCTCGATCTCGTCCAGCAGCAGCACGCAGTGCGGCTTCTTGGTCACGGCTTCCGTCAGCAGACCGCCTTGGTCGAAGCCCACGTAGCCCGGAGGCGCGCCAATCAGCCGGCTCACCGCATGGCGCTCCATGTACTCCGACATGTCGAAGCGGATCAGCTCGATGCCGAGGATGAACGCGAGCTGCTTGGCGACTTCCGTCTTGCCCACGCCCGTCGGGCCGCTGAACAGGAACGAGCCGATCGGCTTGTCCGTCTTGCCCAGGCCGGCACGCGACATCTTGATGGCCGAAGCCAGCGCGTCGATGGCCGGATCCTGCCCGAACACGACCGACTTCAGGTCACGCTCCAGCGTCTGGAGCTTGCTGCGATCGTCCTGCGACACGCTTTGCGGCGGGACGCGCGCGATGCGCGACACGATGTCTTCGATCTCGCTCTTGCCGATGGTCTTCTTCTGCTTCGACTTCGGCAGGATGCGTTGCGCCGCACCCGCTTCGTCGATCACATCGATCGCCTTGTCCGGCAAATGACGGTCGGTGATGAAGCGCGCCGACAGCTCAGCCGCCGCAGTCAACGCCGACGACGCGTACTTCACGCCATGGTGTTCTTCGAAGCGCGACTTCAGGCCGCGCAGAATCTGCACGGTCTGATCCACCGACGGCTCCACCACGTCGATCTTCTGGAAGCGGCGCGACAGCGCTGCGTCCTTCTCGAAGATGCCCCGGTATTCCGTGAACGTCGTCGCACCGATGCACTTGAGCGCGCCCGACGACAGCGCCGGCTTGAGCAGGTTGCTGGCATCCAGCGTGCCGCCCGATGCAGCGCCCGCGCCGATCAGCGTATGGATTTCGTCGATGAACAGGATCGCGTTCGGGTTGTCCTTGAGCGACTTCAGCACGCCCTTCAGGCGCTGCTCAAAGTCGCCGCGGTATTTGGTGCCGGCGAGCAGGGCGCCCATGTCGAGCGAGTAGACGACGGACTTCGCGAGGATGTCCGGCACTTCGCCCTTGGTGATGCGCCATGCCAGGCCCTCAGCGATGGCCGTCTTGCCGACGCCGGCCTCGCCGACCAGCAGCGGGTTGTTCTTGCGGCGGCGGCACAGCACCTGCACCACGCGCTCGACTTCCTGCTCGCGGCCGATCAGCGGATCGATCTTGCCGGCCTTGGCCAGCGCGTTCAGGTTCTGGGTGAACTGCTCGAGCGGGCTTTCCTTGCCGTCGCCGCCTTCGCCTTCGGGGTTGCCCTCGCCTTGCTTGGCGGGCTCCGCCTGGTCCTTGCGGATGCCGTGACTGATGAAGTTGACGACATCCAGGCGGGTCACGCCCTGTTGCTGCAGGTAGTACACCGCGTGCGAATCCTTCTCGCCAAAGATGGCCACCAGCACATTCGCGCCCGTGACTTCCTTCTTGCCGTTGGAGGTCGACTGCACGTGCATGATGGCGCGCTGGATCACGCGCTGAAAGCCGAGCGTCGGCTGCGTGTCCACCTCGTCGGTGCCGGGCACGACGGGCGTGTTGTCAGCGATGAAGTTCTTCAGGTGCGTGCGGAGATCTTCGATGTTGGCGGCGCAGGCGCGCAGCACCTCCGCGGCCGTCGGATTGTCCAGCAGCGCAAGCAGCAGGTGCTCCACCGTAATGAATTCGTGGCGAGCCTGACGGGCTTCGACAAACGCCATGTGCAGGCTGACTTCCAGTTCTTGCGCGATCATGCTTCCTCCATCACGCACTGCAGCGGGTGCCCCGCCTGCCGTGCATGGGTTGATACCAATTCCACTTTCGTCGCGGCGATATCCCGAGTGTAGATACCGCACACGCCCTTACCTTCCCGATGCACAGTCAGCATGATCTGTGTGGCAGTCTCCCGGTCTTTGCTGAAATATTGCTGAAGGATCATCACGACGAATTCCATCGGGGTGTAGTCGTCGTTGAGCAGCAGCACCTTGTACATCGCGGGCGGTTTGAGCGCTTGCTCTTTCCGCTCCAGGACGGTGCCTGCATCGTGTTGTGGAGTGGTCGCTTGCCGGATTGCCATGGTCTTATTCTAACCACTCCTTTCGACTTCGCAATTTGGGGAAATAACGCTGACTTCAAGGTCTGCAAACGGTTTGGCCGAGCCGGCGTGCTTGCGTCGGCCCTCGGCGCGGAGGGGTTTTTCCGCCGCTGCCCGCCGGAGAGCGGCGCAAGCTCCGGGCCTGCCATGCCAATCGTTTTCTCACAGTGGGGGCGACCGGCTCAATTTCGAGCGAAACCTCTTCAAAAACTGACCGTTTTTCGCCACAAACCCATCTTCGGCGGCCTTGACAGTCTGTTGCTTTCCTCGAACAATCGAATTCAACATGTGCGTCTTACTGCCCCGCAAACCGTTGGCAGCAGGCCTCATGATGGTGAGCCGGGGAGGCCTCACACCAGTCGACAACAGATCGACAACCGCTTCAGGCTGTGGCGCCTGCCACGAGAAGACCGATCGCTGACGGCGCGGTTCCATCCGCGCCTTTCGTCGTGCCCCACGGCCGACGCCCGGCGATGACTGCGCGGTACCGCTCTGCACTGGCCCGACAGGCATGCTTTCCCCGCTCGGACTTGTGTTTCCACGGAGGGGTTGTTTATGGCAAGCGGTACTGTCAAATGGTTCAACGATGCCAAGGGTTTCGGTTTCATCTCGCCTGACGAGGGTGGTGAAGAACTGTTCGCGCATTTCTCGGCCATCCAGATGAGCGGCTTCAAGACGCTCAAGGAAGGCCAGCGCGTCACGTTCGAGGTGACGCAGGGTCCGAAGGGCAAGCAGGCCACCAATATCCAGTCGGCCGCCTGATCGGCGTCATGGGGCGCCCGCCGCTGGCGGACGCCCAATTGCAAAAAACCCGGTACCACGCCGGGTTTTTTGTTGCCGCAGCGGCGGACAATGGCGGCACACCGCAAGCAACACGCCATTTCGTCGCAGCGTGCGCCAGGGTGCGTGGATGATCCCCGTGTTCAAGGAGCCCCCCGCATGAAACAGCACATCGCCTGTACCGCCCTCTCCGTCGCCCTCATTGCGGCGTTACTGCCGGCCGGTGCCAGCGCAGATCGGCGATCTCATCAAAAGCGCCACGCAAGGCGGGCACGAATCCTCCGGCGGGTTGGGCGCCCTGGGGAATCTCGGTGGAATGGGCGGCGGCCTGCCGTCGCTGGGTTCGCTCAGCTCGGGCAGCACCGGCAATGTGGCCGGGGTGCTGGAGTTCTGCGTGAAGAACAATTACCTGAGCGGCGCCGGCGCGGAGTCGGTCAAGGACAGGCTGCTCGGCAAGCTGGGGGGCGCGCCCGCGTCTGACCCAGGCTATACGGATGGCACCCGGGGCATCCTCACCGGCGCCGACGGCAGCACATTCGACCTGGCCAGCATCAAGTCGCAGATCACCCGCCAGGCCTGCGACAAGATCCTGTCGCAGGGCAAATCGCTGCTCTGAGGCGCGACGCGGCCAGGCGCGCACTACACTGCAGTATCGATGGGCGTTCGCCCGCCATTTTGCTCGAGGCACCCATGCTGGAAACCGCCGCGCTGGCCGCCGGCTTGTCCTGGACCAGCGGCTTCCGTCTCTACCTGGCCGTGTTCGCTGCGGGCATCCTGGGCCGCGCGGGGTGGCTGCACCTGCCGCCCGGTCTGCAGATGCTGGAATCGTGGTGGGTGATCGGCCTGGCCGGCGTGCTGGCGGTGGCGGAATTCCTCGCCGACAAGATTCCCGGTTTCGATTCCGTTTGGGATGGCATCCAGACCTTCATCCGCGTGCCTGCCGGTGCGATCCTGGCTGCGGCTGCGTTCGGACAGCTCGATCCGCAATGGATGGTGGCTGCGGGACTGATTGGCGGGACGCTGGCCGGCACAGCCCATGCCACCAAGGCCGGCACGCGCGCGCTGATCAACACGTCGCCGGAACCGTTCTCGAACTGGGTGGCGTCGTTCAGTGAAGACGTGGCCGCCAGCGGCGGTTTGTTGATGGCGTTTTTCCTGCCGATCGCGTTCCTGGTGGTGCTGGCGCTGCTGCTGTTGGTATCGGCGTGGCTGCTGCCCAAGCTGTGGCGCGGCGTGCGGCGGCTGCGCGATGTGCTGCGCGGGCGCTCGCCGGGGCCGCAATCGCCCGGCACAACGCGGGTGCCTCACTAGGCGCCATCCGCGCGCAGCCGCGACAACGCGCCTCTAGGCGCTGCACGTGCCTCCCCTAGACAAACTCTGATTTATTGTTTCGCCCCTGCTCAGACGAAGCAGCCATCGGTACACTCGCGCCCATCGCTTCAGTGCCATAGAGAATGCGATCGAGGTGTGGAAACCTCGGGTATAGCGGGCAAGCGCCGAGCATAGGTGCTTGTCCTGAACCGTTATGGCTTGGCTTCGTCTCCTTCCTGGGGCGAGCCAGGCTTGAACGGCTTCGGCCGTGCCGATCGCTATACCTCGGTTTTCCACCTTGCCTGTGCTCGCCCACCCCTCCCGCCAAGGGTTGGGCGCGGTTCCGTTCATCACATGAAGAGGAATGCCGTGACCCGCTCGATCTTCCCATCCGTCGATCCCGCTGTTGCCGATTCGCGCGGCGAATATCAAAAGGGCGTTGGTGCTGCGCGGGAACTCCTGCATGCATTGGCCGCGCGCGCCGCAGCCATGAAGCAGGCCGCCACGAGCAAGACGGCTTCGCCGGAACGTCGCGGGCCCCCGCTGATTGATGGGCGAGGCCGACGCATGGGCCGCGGCGCCTTTGTTGCAGCATCGGCGTTGAGGCTTGTTGGGACTCGCCCGCCCCTTTGAGAGTGCAAGCCGCCCAAGACTGGAGCACACGCGGGCGGCTGGTTGCGGCTCGAAACGAAAAACCCCGGCCAGCCGAAGCTGCCGGGGTTTTTGTCATATCCATCGCGGCCGGAGCCGCGAGCGACATGCTTACATATTCTCGATCATCACCTGACCGAAGCCCGAGCACGACACTTGGGTCGCGCCTTCCAGCAGACGGGCGAAGTCATACGTGACCTTCTTCGACAGGATCGACTTTTCCATCGAGCTGATGATCAGATCAGCGGCTTCCGTCCAGCCCATGTGGCGCAGCATCATTTCGGCCGACAGGATTTCCGAACCCGGGTTCACGTAGTCCTTGCCCGCGTACTTCGGCGCGGTGCCGTGGGTGGCTTCGAACATTGCCACCGAATCCGACAGGTTGGCACCCGGGGCGATACCGATACCGCCGACTTGCGCGGCCAGGGCGTCGGAGATGTAGTCGCCGTTCAGGTTCAGCGTGGCGATGACCGAGTACTCGGCCGGACGCAGCAGGATCTGCTGCAGGAAGGCGTCGGCAATGGCGTCCTTGACGATGATTTCCTTGCCCGTCTTCGGGTTCTTGAACTTGCACCACGGGCCGCCGTCGATCAGCTCGGCGCCGAATTCCTTCTGAGCCAGTTCGTAACCCCAGTCACGGAAGCCGCCTTCCGTGAACTTCATGATGTTGCCCTTGTGCACCAGCGTGACCGACGGCTTGTCGTTGTCGATCGCGTACTGGATGGCCTTGCGCACCAGGCGCTGCGTGCCTTCCTTCGACACCGGCTTGATGCCGATGCCCGACGTTTCCGGAAAACGGATCTTCTTCACGCCCATTTCGTTGCGCAGGAAGGCGATGACCTTCTTGGCCTGCTCGCTCTCGGCGGCCCATTCGATGCCGGCGTAGATGTCTTCCGAGTTCTCGCGGAAGATGACCATGTCGGTCTTCTCGGGCTCACGCACCGGCGACGGCACACCCTTGAAGTAGCGCACCGGGCGCAGGCAGACGTACAGGTCCAGCTCCTGGCGCAGCGCCACGTTGAGCGAACGGATGCCGCCGCCCACCGGCGTCGTCAGCGGGCCCTTGATGGACACCACGTAGTCCTTCAGGACTTGCAGGGTCTCTTCGGGCAGCCATACGTCCGGGCCGTACACCTTGGTCGACTTTTCCCCGGCGTAGATTTCCATCCAGGAAATCTTGCGCTTGCCGGCGTAGGCCTTCTCGACCGCGGCGTCCACGACCTTGATCATGACCGGCGTGATGTCGAAGCCCGTGCCGTCGCCCTCGATGTAGGGAATGATGGGGTTGTCGGGGACGTTCAGGGAGAAGTCCTTGTTGACGGTGATCTTCTCGCCGGCCGGGACCTTGATGTGTTGGTACATGACGACTCCAGTGCTGACCGCAGGTGAGCGGATGGACGGTGGGGGTTGACAGCACAGCGCGCCGCGCGCGGGTTGGCCGATGCGGCACGCTGCAATGAACTGGCGATTCTAGCGGCCCGCGATGGCGCTCTCACGATGCACCGCACAAAATCCTTGCAAGCCGCAACTCTTATATAAGACACAAGAGTGAATTCCGCATTATGCCGGAAAATTTCACCATCCGCCATACTCCCGCGCGTGGCGGACCGGCCCCTAGCTGCCGGGCAAACCACCGTCCGGACGGTGTGCGACAACGGTGCGGGCATCCGTCAGTGCGGGCGCGGCGTCGGGCAGCGCGCTCCAGGCGGCGACAACCCGGGCCAACGCGTCGCGCAGCCCGGCGGAAGCGTCGGTGTTCAGCAACCCGGCCAGCCCCGCGGCATCCAGACCGGGCTGACGGCGCACCAGCCAGGCGAGCGTCTGAATGTGGTCGCCGAAGCTGCCGTCCGCCTCGAGCAAGGGGCACAAACGTGCCAGGGCCGCACGGCGGTCCAGCGGCGCTCCGGCGATCGTCTCCGATACCAGAAGGAAATCGTCGAGGTGCGAACTGGGCCCCGGCGCGGAGCGGAAAACTCCCGGCAAGGCGGCGAGCGCCACCCAACCACCGGCGGCCAGCAGCACGTCGCGGCGCCGAAGCGGCTCCGGCTTGGGCGGGGAAAGCGACAACGAAAGCGGGGACACGGCAGCATGAAGGAAAACGGGCCTGCATTCTCAAGGTCCGCAGCGGCGCCCTCCTATCAGACGAGTCTGAAATGGCGGCCCGCAGGCGGCGCGTCGGGCAACTTTCTTGCGTGGCGCAACATGGTTCACATCGCGGATCCGCGTGTGCCGGGACTTTCGCCTCCGCCCGCAAAAAATTCGATCCGGCGTGTCAACGGGCCTGTAACGGGCTGCGTTATTGCAGATGACTCATTTAGCGGGTCGATGGTTTAACTCACTGATCTATAAAAGGATTCACCATGAAGAAGCTGATCGCTGCCCTGATCGCCGGCCTGTTCGCCACCGGTGTGTTCGCTCAAGCCTCGGCCCCGGCTGCTGACGCAGCTGCTGCTCCGGCCGCTGAAAAGGCTGCTCCGAAGGCCAAGAAGGCCAAGAAGCACCACCACAAGAAGGCCAAGAAGGCCGCTGCTGCTGACGCTTCGGCTCCGGCTGCCCAGCAATAAGCTTGTGGCGACGCCGGGCCCTCGCGGCTCGGCTGGCCCAGAGAAAGCAGATGCTTTTGCATCTGCTTTTTTTTTCGCCCCGCTTTGGCCGATACCCCAGCACGCAAGTGGGGCTGTCAAAATAGCGCCATCTAGCTTGGGTACGTTGCGCGTTCCTCACAACAAGAAACAGGGAAGGCGCGATGGAATTCCGATCGATGTTCGCTGCGGTGCGGCGCAAACGCACCGTGTTGACGATGCTCTCTCTTGCCGCGCTGGCTGCGGCAGCCGTGATCGCAGGCTGCGGCGGCTCGTCCTCCGATTCCACGCCTGCACCGACGCCCGCGCCGGCTGACGCCGCCACGGCGGATGCCAATATCCAGGCCGCGTGGGTGGAGATCGGTGACAACAATCAGGCCATCGTCCGCGTCGCCACGAGCTACACGAACGGCGCAACACCGGCCGACAGCTCGGTGTGTCCGCTGCTGACGGTGGACGGCTCCACCACCCGCATGAGCCTGCGCGTGGCCGCCGGCACCGTGGCACAACGCACCACCGCCAGCGCCGCGAGCGATTCCAAGGCTTCGTCCTTTCCGGTGAGCGCCTGCGAGGCCACGGTGGCATCGACCGCCAAGGCCGCGTCGATCGGCTCCCGTGTGCTGCCGCTGCCCAAGGCCAACCCGCAACGCGTGGTGATCCTGGCGGACACCGGCTGCCGCATGAAGAAGTCGAGCAACACGTTCCAGGCGTGCAACGATCCGCTGTCGTGGCCGTTCTCGACTGCTGCCGCCACGGCAGCGGCCATGAAACCCGACCTCGTCCTGCACGTGGGCGACTACCACTACCGCGAAAACGCCTGCCCGCCCGACGTGGCCGGCTGCCAGGGCAGCCCGTGGGGCTACGGCTGGGATACATGGCAGGCCGACCTGTTCCAGCCCGCCGCCCCGCTGATGGCCGCCGCCCCGTGGGTGCTGGTGCGTGGCAATCACGAGGAATGCGCGCGCGCCGGCCAGGGCTGGTATCGCTTCCTCGATCCGCGCCCGTATTCCGCGGACCGCTCGTGCGACAACCCGGCCAACGACACCGCAGCCAACGCGTCGGACCCGTACGCCGTGGCCATCGGGAGCGATACGCAAGTCATCGTGTTCGATTCGGCCAAGGCGGGCACCACGCCGCTGGCGACCACCGACCCGTGGTTCCAGACCTACCAGAAGCAGTTCGCCACCGTCGGTACGCTGGCCGCCAAGCCGGGCGTGATGTCGATCTTCACCAACCACCACCCGATCCTCGGCTTCGTGCCGATCGCAGGGGGCACGCCGCTGGGCGGCAACGCGGCACTGCTGTCGGTCATGAACAGCCTGAACGCCACGGCCTACTACCCGCCCGGCGTGCAGGTGGCGCTACATGGTCACGTGCACGACTTCCAGGCCATCAACTTCACCAGCAACCATCCGGCGACCATCGTGGCGGGCAACGCCGGCGATTCGCTGGATGTGGCCCTGCCCGATCCGTTCCCGGCCATCAGCCCGGCCTCCGGCGTGACGGTGGGCAGCATCTCGCACAACAACTCGTTCGGCTTCATGGTGATGGACCGCCAGCCGGCGCCCGCCAAGGGCTGGCTGTTCAAGGCGTACACCGTCAACGGCAAGCTGCTGACGACGTGCACGCAGAACGGTTCGAGCCTGGTGTGCGACAAGACCGGCTTCGTCGCACCTTGAAGCGCCTGCGCATTGCGCTTTGGGTTGCCGCCACACTCATCCCGGGTGTGGCGCTAGCCGAATCGATTGGCATGACGCCCAAGCTGGACGCCGTGCCGCCGCCTGCCGAGTCGGCCGTGTTCAAGCCCGACCCGAACCTCGTCGCGCTCGGCAAGCGGGTGTTTTTCGACCCGCGCCTGTCGGAGCCGCAGGGCACGTCGTGCGCGGCGTGCCATGACCCCGGCCGGGCGTTCGCGCCCACGCTCAAGGGCGAGGCGCTGCGCATCGGCGTGCCGGCAGGCAGCCGCCCGGGGCACATAGCCGCGCGCAATGCGCCATCGCTGCTGTATCTGCGTTACGTGCCGCAGCGGTACTTCTTCCAGGACGACGACGCTAGCTTCCCGTCGCCGTTTGGCGGCTTCTTTGCCGATGGCCGTGCCGACTCCATCGCCGAGCAGATTCGCGGCCCGCTGTTCAGCCCCGATGAAATGGGCAATCGCTCGCCGCGCACGCTGCAGCGCAAGGTGGCCGGCACGGACCTCGGCCAAGCGCTGACGCAGCAATTCGGTGCCGATGCGGTCCGCGACCCCGAACGGCTCGTGGGCGCGCTGGGAAAGGCGCTGGAGGCGTATTTCCAGAGCGACGAGATGGCGCCGTTCACCTCGCGCTTTGATGATTTCCTGCGCAAGCGCACGCCGCTTTCGCCGGCCGAGATGCGCGGCCTCGCCCTCTTCCGCAACCCCGACAAGGGCAACTGCGCCTCGTGCCACCTGATGGTGGAATCGTCGTCGCGCCCGGAGCGCTCGCTGTTCACCGATTTCGGCTACGACGCCATCGCCGTGCCGCGCAACCCGCGGCTGCCCGCCAACAAGGACGCGCGCCACTTCGACGTCGGCCTGTGCCAGACCGCCCGCGCCCTCGGATGGCCCGAGCCCGACCAGTGGTGCGGCTACTTCCGCACGGCCGGCCTGCGCAACGTGGCCGTGCGGCAGACGTTCATGCACAACGGCGTGTTCCGCACGCTGCGCGATGCGGTGGCCTTCTATGCCACGCGCTCGACCGACCCGGCGCAGTGGTACCCCGGCGGCAAGCGTTTCGACGACGTGCCCGCCAGATACCAGGGCAACATCAACGTGAACGCTGTGCCGATGAACCGCCGCGCCGGCGCTACACCCGCGCTGACGGAAGACGAAATCGACGACATCGTCGCCTTCCTGCGCACGCTCACCGATGCGCGCTACGTGGCGCAGATGCCGGACCCCGCGGTGGACAAGGCACGCTCGGCGCACGCGCCCAGGGCGGGCACAAGGACCGCCGCCATCCGGCCCGACCAGGCCACTACGCGGTAACAACTTTTTATCCCCGCGGGCCCTCGCCGCATTGACGCCGGGAGGTCGAGTGCCGATCATGGTGCGTTTCGTTTCTGCCTTGCTTGCCATGACCACGCTCTCCCGCCTGCTTGCCGGCCTGTGCCTGTCGATCGCCGCCGGCACGGCCTTCGCGCAAACGCCGACCGGCCCGAACACCGGCCTGCCCGTCACCGATCTGACGATCGGCATGTACAAGGTCCACGCTGAAGTGGCCGCCACCCCGCAGTCTCGCGAGACGGGGCTGATGTTCCGCAAGTCGATGCCCGACACGGCCGGCATGCTGTTCGTGTTCGACGAGATTGCCGGACACTGCTTCTGGATGAAGAACACGGATCTGCCGCTCTCGATCGCGTTCATCACCGAGGACGGCACCATCTCCGACATTGCCGAGATGAAGCCGCAGACCGAAGACAACCACTGCCCGACCCGCGCCGGCCGCTATGCGCTCGAAATGAACAAGGGCTGGTTCTCGCGCAAGGGCATCAAGCCCGGCATGAAGGTCGGCGGCCTGCCGCGCTGAGGCGCATCCCACAACAACAGAGAGGAGACCGCCGCATGCACGCATTCAGCAACAACCGCCGCCGCTGGATGCAGCAGGCAGGCGCACTGGCCGCAGGCGCGGGCGCTGCCGCCGCAGGCTGGCCGATGGCAGCATCGGCGGCAGGGGCGGGCAAGGGCACGCGCCTGATCCTGCTCGGCACCGCCGGGGGGCCGACGCCCAAGAAGAACCGCTCAGCGCCGGCGCAGGTGATCGTCATCAACGGCGTGTCGTACGTGGTGGACTGCGGCAACGGTGTCGCACGCCAGTATGTAACGGCGGGGCTCAAGCTCAAGGACATTCGCCACGTCTTCCTCACGCATCAGCACTCCGACCACAACGCCGATTACGGCACGCTGATGCTGCTCGCCTGGGCCACCGACCTGACCGGCCCCGTCGACGCCTGGGGCCCGCCCCCGCTGGCCGCGATGACGACCAGGTTTCTCGAACTGTATGACTACGACATCCGCACCCGCATTGCCGACGAAGGCCGGCCGCCGCTGGCGCCGATGATCCACCCGCACGAGATCACCGAAGGCGGGCTGGTGATGCAAGACGCCAACGTCAAGGTCACGAGCGCATTGGTGAAGCACCCCCCGGTGGCGCCCGCCTTGGCGTTCCGCTTTGATTCGGCAGACCGCTCCATCGTCATTTCCGGCGATACGGCGCCGAGCGAAAACCTCGTGCGCCTGGCCTATGGCGCCGACGTGCTCGTGCACGAGGTGATGCACCTGCCGTCGCTCGACAGGCTGCTCGCCACCGAGCCGAATGCCAAGACGCTGCGCGAGCATCTGCTGGCGAGCCACACCTCCACCGAAGACGTCGGCCGCATCGCCACCGAGGCCAAGGTCAAGACGCTGGTGCTGTCGCACTTCGTGCCGGGCGGCTATCCGTATCTGGAAGATGCGGTGTGGCTGGATGCGGTGCGCCCGCACTTCAAGGGCGAGATCATCGTGGGCCGCGACCTGCAGGAAATCTAGGGGCGGCCGCTGGTCGCTTCGTTGCAGTCGCGGTAGAGGACGTTGCGGTTGGCGGGCAGCGTCTCATCGGTGAGGAAGCCGGTGGGACCCTTCGTCCACCAGACGTACGGGCCCGACGCATAACGCGCGCCCGACGCCGAGATGACGTTGGCGAACACGTGGGTCTTGCCGTCGAGCGTGATGGCCGCCAGCGGTGTATCGCCCACCGTCATGTACTTCACGAGCAGCGTCTTGCCGCCCCCGCAGCTGTAGCGCACGTCGTGCGGCTCCTTGATCGGCAGTGCGGAATACGCGCGGGCCTGGTCGATGGCCTTGTTCAACCCGGCCTTGGCAAAGTCGAGCGCGGTATTCAGATCGTCGGACGACATGCCGGGCACGGGCGACTGCTGCGCGGTGGCGAAGCCACTGAACACGCCGGCGCCCAGCGCCACGCCCAACATCATTGCGGTTGCAGAACGACGCATGGATCGGTCTCCTTGGAAGATCAGCGGGAGCCCGTTAGACGTGTACGGGCCCGAAAAGTCAGTCCGCCGCGTCGTCGGCTTCCGCGGCTGACGGGCTCAGCACAAGCGGTGTCGGCTCCAGGCGTTGCGGCAGTTCCTCGGACAACGCGCGCGCCGCTTCGGCAAAGCACTGCACGAGGCTGTCAGCCAGCGATGACGGCGCATGGTGCTCGGCACGCATGGCGCGCACATCGAAGGTCTGCGCCGGTTCCAGCGCGAACAGCGCGATGCGCTCCATGCTGCCGGTGGCGGCGGTGAACTGGTCGAGCATCGTCACCCCCAGCGATTCCTCCACCAGCGAGCGCGCCAGCGAATACGTCTGCACCTCCAGCGTCGACTGCGGCGCCAGTCCGCCGCGTGCCAGCGTCTGCCCGACGAGCGAGCCGAGCGAGATCTGGTCTTCGAGGCCGATGAACGGTTTCTCGGCGACGAGCCTGTGCAGCACGCGACCGTCGGTCTTTCCGCCGACCCACGCGCGCGGTGCGGCCAGCAGGATGCGGCCCTGGGCGACCGGCGTCGTGCTGATGGCGGGATGCACGGGCGGCGCAAAGGCGAAGCCGACATCAATATCCTGCGAGAGCAAGCCCTGCACGATCTCGGCGGTGTGATGGGTGAACACGCGCACGAGCGTGTCGGGGTGACGCTGTGAGAAGCGGCGCACAGCCGGCGCGAGAATGCTCGGCGCCAGGCTCGGCGTGGCCGCCACGCGCAGGCGCCCCGCCCCCTTGTGGCGCAGGTTGGCCGACACGCGCCGCACGCGCTCGACCTCCTGGTACAGGCGTTCGACCTCCGCGAACAGCTCGAATGCCTCCGCGGTAGGCTGCAAGCGTCCCTTGGTTCGATCGAACAGGCGGAAGCCGAGCTGCAGCTCGGTGTGTTGCAGCACGCGCGTCACCACGGGCTGCGACACGTTGAGCATGCGCGCGGCCTCGCTGACGGTGCCCACCAGCATCACGGCGCGGAAGACTTCGATCTGGCGCAAGCGCATGGCCGCCGGTCCTCACAAATCCGAATGGGAAAGCGCCGATTGTGACATCGGCCCCGAGTCTTCGGCTAGGCCGGATCGGCGGGCGCCGGCGTGGCGGCGACGCCCTCCGCCTCGAGCGCATCCAGAAACACGCGCACCTTGCGCGGCACGAGCTTGCGCGCCGGCATCAGCGCGTACACACGCAGCGCGGTCAGCTCGAAGTCGGGCAGCACGCGCACGAGCCGGCCGGTGGCGACTTCGGCATCGCCCACGGAACGCGCCATGCGCGCCACGCCCAAGCCGCGCACGGCGGCGCGGGCGCGCATTTCGGCATTCAGCGTCTGCAGGCGCGGCTGGATCGGAACCTCGATCGGCTCAGCCGCTGGGTCGCCCGCGGGGCGGAAGGCCCAGCTCGCATCGTCGGGGCCGGAGAGGCAGGGCCAGCCGGCCAGGTCGGCGGGCGTCTTCAGCGGCGGGCGTTCCGCCAGCAATGCCGGCGAGGCGTACAGGCCGCGCGGGATCATCACCACGCGGCGCGCCACCAGCGACGAGTCCGGCAGCATCTGGTCGACCATCACGAAGACGATGTCGTAACCGCTGGCCAGCAGATCGGGCTGCTCCCACGAGATGTGCACCTGGATCTGCAAGTGCGGGTATTTCTCGAGCGTGCGGCATACCGGCTCGGTCAGGTGCTGTGCACCCACCTCGTACGGCGCAGCGATGCGCAGCGTGCCGGCGACGGTTTCGCTGGCGGCGGTGGTGTCGGCGTGCACTTCGCGCAGGCGCTCGAACAGTGGGGCGATGTCGTCGTAGAAGTGCGAGCCCGCTTCGGTCAGGCGCAGCTGGCGCGTGGTGCGCGTCATGAGCCGCACGCCGAGCGAGGCTTCCAGCCGCGAGACGGCGGCGCTGGCGGTCGATTTCGGGATCCCGAGCGCCTCGGCGGCGGCGGTGAAGCTGCCGGCCTCCACCACGCGGCAGAAGGTCTCCCAGTCGTTCCACTCCATTGTTCGCATGACTGGACAGTGTTCCTAGAGTTGGCCGTTTATCCGGCTGGCGGGCAAGTTTATGCTCGGGCACATGTCGCTGCAAATCCTCAAACCCGCGTCGCTGCGGGCGTTTCCCCATTTTTCTTCTGCGCGTGTCCACGCATTCGGGCTCGCGCTGGGCCTGTCCACCGGGCTCGACTTCGTGTCTTCGCAGATGTTCGCCGTGGCCGGGCAGCACATCCAGGGCGGCGTGCATGCCAGCCCCGAAGCGTATCTGTACGCCGTCACCGCTTATGCCGTGGCCGCGGTGGTGGCAAACCTCGCCATCGGCCGCATTGCCGCGCACGTGGGCTACCGCATGTACTCGCTCGTAGGGATCGCGCTGTTTGCCGCCGGCTGCGTGGTGTGCGCGCAATCGAACACGATTGGCGAGCTGGTGGTCGGCCGGACGATCCAGGGGCTGGGCGCGGGCGGCCTGTTCTCGGCATCGCGGATCCTGGTGCAGCTCACCGCAGAGCCCGACGAGCGCATCCCGCCGATGCTCATGTTCAGCGTCGGTCTCTTCGGCCTGACGACGATCGCGCCGTGGATCTGCGCCGAGGTGCTCGAATACAGCGAATGGCGCGTGATCTTCTGGCTGGAGCTCGTGCTGGCCGTCGTGGCCTGGATGGCGATGTTCTTCCTGCCGCCCGAACGTCACCAGCCCCGCACACGCGCCGCACGCCGCCCGCACGAGGCGCCGCCGCAGGACAGCCTGTGGGACTGGGTCGGCGTCGGCACCATGGCCATCGGCGCGTTGTCGTTCCTGATGGGCCTGTCGGAGCTGCGTTATAGCCGGCTCACGGCGTCGCCGGCGATCCCGCTGCTCCTGATTGGCGGGGCGGCATCGCTGCTGCTGGCCATGCACCGGCTGCGCACGCACCCCGATCCGTGGCTCGACCTGTCGCGCCTGAACGGCCGCCGCTACCTGTGGGGCATCGGCTTCTACGGCGTGTACTACCTGATGAGCGGCTATTGGTCTTACCTGTTTCCGGCGGTGTCGCAAGGCGGGCTCGGTTTCACGTTCCGCACGACCACGCTGTTCCTGATGATCAGCGGCGCGGTATCGACCGTGGTGGCGGTGATCATGACGATCTGGCTGCCGTTCTTCTTCCGCAAGCGCCGCTTCATCGCGATCGGCTTTGGCGTGTATGCGGCGGCAGCGCTGCTGCTCGGCACGAGCCTGATGCCGGGCGCACCGGACTACGCCTTCTTCCCCGTATCGATGCTCGAAGGCATCACGCCGGGTGCGGTGATGATCCAGGTCGCGATGATGACCTACCTCGATCTCGACCGGGAAGACTTCGCGCACGGCTACCAGATGAAGAACATCGCACGCCAGTTCGCCACGGCAGTCGGCACGGGGCTGGCGGCGGTGTCGCTGCAGACGCAGCAGGCCGAATCGCGCTCGCTGATCGTGGCGCACGTCACGCGCTTCACATCGGATCTGCAGGCCGCCGGACCGCTGACGCCGCAACGCCTGGCGAGCCTGTCGGCGGAGATCGACCGACAGGCCACGCTGCTGGCCGGCACGCAGCTCTTCAGTTGGTTTGCCGTGGTGTGCGGCGTGCTGGCGGTGGTGGTGCTGATGCAGCGCTCGCTGCGCTGAAAGCGCCCGCTACGATGTCTGCACCGCGTACTTGCCCGGCCCCACGGCGGCCAGCAGGAACAAGCCGCCCATGATCGTCAGGTTCTTGTAGAACTGGATCTTGTTGGCCGCCTGCGCCGCGCCTTCCATGCTCCAGTAATGGTGGCCAATCAGCGACGTGCCGAGCACGAACAGCGCCATCAGCAAGGCCAGCGGCCGCGTCCAGAAACCGATCAGCAGGCAGATCCCCACGCCCAACTCCATGATGACGGCAATGGCGGCGGCCACCGCCGGTACGGGCGCGCCCGTGCTTGCCATGTAGCCGACCGTGCCCTGGAAGCCGCTGAGCTTGGCCCATCCGGACATCACGAACAGCACCATCATGAGGATGCGGGCGAGCAGCATCAGCTCGTTTCGCCAACGTTCGATGAACGCGTCCATTTCTGGCCTCCGGGGCGGATTTTGGTGATTGCAGTCTAGGCGCTCGATTTGCCAAGTGTGGTTTCGAGCGCATCGAGTACCGCTTGGATCACACCGTGCCGCACGTGCTCCTTGCGCTCGATCATGCCGACAGTGCGCACGGGGGTCTGCGGCGGCATGGGCAGCACGCGCAGGGCGGGATCGCTCTCCCAACTGGCGCGGCGCAGGCGCGGCACCAGCGTCACCCCAACCTGCTGGCGCACCAGCTCAACGATCGCCTCGATCGAATTGACCTCGATGAACTCGTTGACCGCCATGTGCGTCTTGCGCAAGGCACGGTCGATGAGGGCGCCCGTGCGCACCGCGCGGTCAAAGCGCAGGAACGGGTGCGTACGCAACACCTCCTCGGCACGGCCGCGCGTATGGCGCCCGGCCACGACGACCAGCGGCTCGGTGTAGAGCGGGTGCCACGCGAGGTTGGCCGGCAGCCGCTCCAGATGCTCCACCACCAGCGCGCCATCGAGTTCCCCCGCCTCCACCTGCTCGGCCAGTTCGCCCGATTTGCCGGTGATGAGCTTCACGTCGAGCGCCTTGTGCACCTGCTTGAGGCCCGCCACCGCATGCGCCAACGACCCCATGACCGACACCACCGCGCCGATCGCCACGGCGCCGGCAAGCTCGGTCTGCGGCTCGTCGCCGATGCGCATGGCGTCGTACAGCGCCAGCAGATGTTCGGCCTGCGGCAGGAGCGCCCGCCCGCGCGCATTGAGCGTGACGGTGCGGCCCGAGCGGTCGAACAGGTCGCGGCGCAACTCGGCCTCGAGCGCACGCATCTGCAGGCTCACGGCGGCCTGCGTGAGCGCCACGCGCTCGGCAGCGGCGGCAAACGAGCCATGGCGCGCCACTGCGACGAAGGTTCGGAGAAAGCGGATCGTACTCACCGACGGAATCTCAAGATTTTCTTAAGCAACATCAAATGAATTTTAACTTTATTAAATCCAGCGCGAGGCAAATAATCGGCGTTCAACTCCATCCCGCTTGAGCACCATGTCCCACCGCTTCGACTGGCAGAACCCCTATCCGACCGTGCGCATTCCGCTGTTTGCGCGCAACGTTGTGTCGACGTCGCACCCGCTGGCCGCGCAGGCTGGGCTGCGCATGCTGCTCGCGGGCGGCAGCGCCGTGGATGCGGCTATCGCCGCAGCGGCCATGCTGACCGTGGTCGAGCCCGTCTCGTGCGGCCTCGGCAGCGATGCATTCGCAATCCTGTGGGACGGCAAGGAACTGCACGGCCTGAACGCCTCCGGCACCGCGCCGCAGGCCTGGAACCTCGATTACTTCCGCAAGAAATACGGCGAAGACGCCAACGGCAACCCCAAGCGCCCCACGCGCGGCTGGGACGCGGTAACCGTGCCCGGCGCCATCTCCGCGTGGGCTGCGTTGCACGAGCGCTTCGGCAAGCTGCCGTTTGCCGACGTGCTGGAACCTGCCGCCGAGATTGCCGAGCGCGGCCACACCATCGCGCCCATCGTCGCGCACAAATGGGCGGCGGCCATTCCCGAGCTGCACAACCAGCCCGGCTACGCGCAGGCCTTCATGCCGCACGGCCGCGCGCCGGAAGTGGGCGAAAAATTCAAACTGCCCGACGCAGCCGCCACGCTGCGCCGCCTCGGCCAGACCAATGGCCGCGATTTCTACGAAGGGGAACTCGCCGAGCGCATCGCCGCCTATTCGCGCGAATGCGGCGGCGGCATGACCGCACAAGACCTGCGCGACTATCGTCCCGAATGGGTCAAACCGATCACCAAGCGCTACCGCGGCTACGACCTGTACGAGATCCCGCCGAACGGCCAGGGCATCGCCGCGCTCATCGCGCTGGGCATTCTCGATCGCTTCGATCTTGGCGCCCTGCCGGTCGACTCCGCCGATTCGCAGCATCTGCAGATTGAAGCGATGAAGCTGGCGTTTGCCGATCTCTACCAATACGTGGCCGACCCGCGCTCGATGGAAGTCACGCCAGAGCAGATGCTCGACGACGCGTACCTCGATGCACGCGCCAAGCTCATCGACATGGGCCGCGCGCAGATGCCGACCTTCGGCATGCCGCGCGCCGGCGGCACGGTGTACCTGACGGCCGCTGACGAGAGCGGCATGATGGTCTCGTTCATCCAGTCCAACTACATGGGATTCGGTTCCGGCGTGGTGGTGCCCGGCACCGGCATCAGCCTGCAGAACCGCGGCTTCGGCTTCTCGATGGATGCGCGTTCGGCCAACGTGGTGGAAGGCGGCAAGCGACCATTCCACACCATCATTCCGGCGTTCCTGACCAAGGATGGCCAGCCGCAGATGAGCTTCGGCGTGATGGGCGGCGACATGCAGCCGCAAGGCCACCTGCAGACGCTCGTTCGCATGCTCGATTACAAGCAGCAGCCGCAGGCCGCGTGCGACGCGCCGCGCTGGAAGGTCAACCGCGATTTCACGCTGGACGTGGAAGGCACGATGAACGCCAAGACCGTCGCTGCACTGGAAGCGCGCGGCCACAAGCTCGAATCGGTAGCCGATCCGTACATGGATTTCGGCTCCGGCCAGTTCATCTGGCGCCTGTCGGACGACGCCGACCACGGCTACGTGGCCGCCAGCGACAGCCGCCGCGACGGCCACGCGGTGGGCTTCTAAGAAAGCCCCGCCGCACCAGCGCGCTGACCCGTCGGACCGGGCGGGCAACGCGCTGCAGTTCCCATAAAAACGATCCCGGCCGGCACCAAAGGAACCCTCATCATGACCGCCCCCTCTGCGGCAGGCACTGCTGCACCTGCTCGGCACGCAACAACGACTGCAGCGCACGCACGCCGCATCGTCATTTCGTCGTCGATCGGCAATGCGCTGGAGTGGTACGACTTTCTCGTCTACGGCTTCTTTGCGTCGGTCATCGGCAAGCTGTTCTTTCCGGCCGATGACGAATGGGTCTCGCTGCTGTTTGCAGTGGGCAGCTTTGGCGTGTCGTTCATCACGCGGCCGGTGGGCGCGATCGTGCTGGGCATGTATGCCGACAGAAAGGGGCGCAAGGCGGCGCTCACGTTGTCGATCCTGCTGATGATCGTCGGCACGCTGGCGATTGCCGTGATGCCGAGCTATCAGCAGATCGGTATCGTCGCGCCCATCACGATCCTGCTCGCACGTTTGGTGCAGGGCTTTGCGGTGGGCGGTGAATTCGGCAGCGCGACGGCCTTCATGGTCGAGCACAGCACGCGCGGGCGCGGCTACTACGCCAGCTGGCAATTCGCCAGCCAGGGCATTGCCACCATTCTGGCGGCCGGGCTGGGGGCGCTGCTCACCGCGTCGCTCACGCCGGCCGATCTGGAAGGCTGGGGCTGGCGGTTGCCGTTCGTCTTCGGCTTGCTGGTCGGCCCGGTGGGTTTCTACATCCGCCGACATCTGGATGAGACGCCCGAGTTCGTCGCCGAGCAGAAGAAGACGACCGTCGATCCGCAAGCGTCGTTCAAAGCGCAGTGGACGAACCTGCTGCTGGCGGTGGGCGTGGTGGCGCAGTCCACCGTGTCGGTGTACGTGCTGCAGCTTTACATGCCGACGTATGCCGTCAAGCAACTGCATCTGCCGGCCGCACAGTCGTTCGCGGTGGTGGTACTCAATGGCGGGCTGCAGTTTCTGCTCTCGCCGGTGATGGGCGCGCTGTCGGATCGCATTGGCCGCATCCGCATCATGCTCAGCACGTCGGTGCTGATGATCCTGCTGATCTACCCGATGTTTGCGCTGTTGCGCGCGTACCCGACCATCGGTGCGCTGCTGGCGCTGCAAGCTGTGTCGGGCATCTTCAAGGCCGCGTATTCGGGCCCGATGCCGGCGCTGATGTCGGAGATCTTCCCCACGCGCGTGCGCTCGACCGGGCTGTCGCTCGGCTACAGCCTCGGCGTGACGCTGTTTGGCGGGTTCGCGCCGTTCATCGTCACATGGCTGATCCACACGACGGGCGATACGCTGGCACCGAGCTACTACGTGCTGACGGCCGCTGCGGTGAGCGGCATCTCGCTGACGATCATCGCGCTGCGTCGTTGCAAGGCAGTGGACGCTGCCTGAGCATTTACGCTTTCTTTACGCAGCGTCACGCCCCTTTTTCACGCTTTTTACGAGCGATTCGATACGGTGTCGTCATGTTCAACGACATGGCGACGCGGGCCGTCGCCAACTCATCATGGCGCGATCGATGCTCCTGTCTTCGCTGATTCCGCAATTGCTGCCGCCCTCGCCGGCGACGGTGCCTCGCGCGGCGGCGCTGCCGGCACGCCAATATGTGTGCCTGCGCGTGACGGTGCCCGGCGATGCACCGCACGCGGTTCGGCGGCAGCTGCATGCGCTGCTTGGCGACACGCTTGGGCTGTACATCGTCCGGCATGACGCTCGCCGCAAGGCAGTCACGGTCGACCTCGAACTGCCGCATGCGGATGTCGACGCGGTAGTGGGCGCGCTGCTGCGTGGCCTGCCCCGCGCCACACTGGGCCGCATCACGCCGCTGAGCACGTCCCACAAACGCGCGCATACGCTGCTGCATTGAGGCGCGCCATGTTTTCGGGAATCTGGATTCCGCTGGTCACGCCGTTCCACCATGGCCAGGTCGACACCGCTGCCCTGCGGCGGCTGGTGCGCCATTACCAGGGCGCGGGCGTGTCGGGCTTCGTTGCGCTGGGCACGACCGGTGAAGCCGCGCTGCTCTCTCAGATCGAGCGCTACACCGTGCTGGAGGCCATCGCCGACGCTTGGGGCGACCGCACCCCTTTTCTGATCGGCGTAGGCGCGGCGGACACGCGCGAGGTGTGCGCGCAGATCCGTCATTACGAGCGCTGGAACAGCGCGGGCTACCTTGTTCCGCCGCCGTATTACGTGTGTCCATCGCAAGCCGGGGTGCACTGGCATTACACACAGGTGGCCGCCAGCACGGCGCGGCCCGTGGTGCTGTACAACGTGCCCAAGCGCACGGGCGTGTCGATCGCGCCTGCCACCGCACTGGCGCTGGCAGAGACCGCCAACATCGTCGCCATCAAGGAATGCGTGGCCGAGCAATTTGCCCAGCTCGAAGGCGGGCCGCTCGCTGTCCTGAGCGGCGATGACGGCGCGCTCCTCGACTGCCTCGCACATGGCGGCACCGGAGGCATCCTGGCGGGCGCCCACCTGCGCCCGGATCTGTTCGTGGCGTTGGTCGCGCACCATCGCGCGGGCCGCGTCGACGAAGCACGGCGCCTCGCCAGCGCGCTTGCGCCCTTGGCCGAGCTGCTGTTTGCCGAGCCGAACCCGGCGCCCGTCAAGGCGCTGCTGTCGGAGGCGGGCCACATTGCTGCCGATACGCGCGCGCCCCTCCTGCCGGTGTCGGAACCGCTGCGGCGCCGCCTGCGCGCAGCGGTGCACGGGCTCGACCACATAGGCGCCGGCGCGGGCTTCGACTTGCGAAAGGCCCCTCAGGCGCCCTTGTACCAAGACGCGTCGAACGGTGCCCCGCGATGCATGTAGCGCGTGCCGCGATGGTGTCGGCGCGCCTTGGCCGGTGCCGGGGCGTCCGGCTCGTCGATGGTCTCGCGCTCGGCCACGGTGCGCGCGCGGGGCTGCTGGACCTGCGAATAGATCCGCTGCTCCATCCGGTCACGTGCAGCCGCCACGCGGTCGGGCGACGCGGGCGCCTCGGCCGCAGGCGGCGCCTCCACCGGCGTCGAAGCATTGGCCGGAGTGGCGGCCACGGCCACGCTCATCGCGTTGCCCGCCTGGGCCGCCGTGGGCGTGTGGCTGGCGAGACTCTTCACCCAGGGCGCGTGGTACATCCCCACGTAGATCGCGCCCGTGACTGCGATGAACGCAGCCGCGACGCTGCCGAACGCGCCATCAAACACCGCGGCGGAAACGCGCCCCCAGAAGGGCTTGCGCTCGGCATCGGTCTGCTCCACGTCCGACACCTCGGTGGGGTCGACGTGCGTGGCGGCCAGATGCGACGGATCCGCGGCGTCCGGTGGCTGAGCAGTGATGGAAGCAGGCAAACGCATGGTGAACACTCGAAGTCATGGATCGGCAACCTCATCTGCGCCGATCGTGATTCGGAAACCGCCGTGTGTCGGCAACATGACAGGGCCGGCGGGCGATGAGCAGCTTTGCATAGCAAGTTTCCTGCCGGACTTTGTGCGTTGCCGCAATCGTCTGCAAACCCTTGTTCCACCGGGAAAAACGTCCGGGAACAGACGATTGGGCCGCCCAACGGCATGTCCGTGCGCGCATACAGCGGGTAGACTTTGCAAAGTTTACCGGGTGTGACACCGGAACCTGCCACCGACCCCTAGCCCTCAAGGAGAACAACGTGCGTTGGGATGACATGCGCGAGAGCAACAACGTCGAGGACGAACGCGCGTCCTCGGGGGGCGGCTTTGGCGGCGGCGGTATCCGCTTGGGCATCGGCGGCATCGCGGTGGTGGCCATCGTCGGTCTGCTGATGGGGAAGAACCCGCTTGAGATTCTCGGCATGGTGATGCAGGTGTCGCAGAATGCACCGGTGCAATCCGCGCCGGGCCCCGCGCGGCCCACCGGCGAAACCGACAACGACCGCAGCAAGGCGCTGGTCAGCCACGTGCTCGGCGATACCGAAGACACCTGGTCGCAGCTCTTCAAGCAGGCCGGGCGCGCGTATCAGCCGCCCAAGCTGGTGCTGTTCCGCCAGGGCATCCGGTCGGGTTGCGGAGACGCCACGTCGGCGGTCGGCCCGTTCTATTGCCCGGCGGATACGAAGGTGTACCTCGATCTCGGCTTCTTCGATGAACTCCGCCGCCGCTTCGGCGCCCCCGGCGACTTTGCCGCCGCGTACGTGGTCGCGCACGAAGTCGGACACCACGTGCAGAACCTGCTCGGCGTGTCGGAGAAGGTCAGCCGCGCGCAGGCGGGCAAGCCGGAGCGCGTCGCCAATGCGCTGTCGGTCAAGCTCGAACTGCAGGCCGACTGCCTGGCCGGTGTGTGGGGCCACTACGCGCAGCAGCGTGGCCTGCTCGAGCGCGGCGATCTGGAGCAGGCGCTCACCGCGGCGCACGCCATCGGCGACGACACGCTCCAGCGCAACGCGGGCCGCAGCGTCACGCCCGATGCGTTCACGCACGGCACCTCCGAGCAGCGCATGCACTGGTTCCGCCAGGGCTTCGATGGCGGCGACCTCCGCCAGTGCGACACATTCCGCACTGGCGCGGACGCCTGAGCGCAGACGAGGCGGGCATGCTGTCACGCATGCCCTGCAACGCGCTTTCCCGTCGCGCGATTCGCCCCCGGAAAAAAAAGGCGCGCCTTCCTGGAAGACACGCCCACCGGCGATCCGCAGTCGCCGTCCGTACAACGGCCGACTGAACGTTGTACAGATGCAGGGACGCCGCATTCGCCCATGCCGGGCGGCTGCAACGTCATGCTGCGATCGTAGAAACGCACACCGGGCGCCGCATCCACAAATTGGGGGATGAACCACCAAGTGCGCTGGGGGAAAGACCGGCTCAGCGACCGCCGCTGCAATCGAGCAGCGCGCCCGTCACGTACGACGCGGCATCGGAGAGCAGCCAGACGATCGTTTCCGCGACCTCCTCCGGCGTGCCGGGCCGGCCGATCGGCGTCGTGGCACCCAGGCGCCGCGCCCGATCGGGCTGGCCGCCGGAGGCGTGGATGTCGGTCTCGATCAGGCCGGGGCGCACGGCGTTGACGCGCACGCCGTCGCGGGCCAGCTCGCGCGCCAGGCCCAGCGTCATGGTGTCGACGGCGCCCTTGGATGCAGCGTAATCCACGTACTCGTGCGGCGAGCCCAGCCGCGACGCCGCCGACGACACGTTCACCACCGACCCGCCCACGCCGCCGCGCGAAGTCGACAGGCGCCGCGCCGCCTCGCGCGCCACCAGGAAGGCGCCCAGCACGTTCGTCTCGAACATCGTGCGCAGGCGATGCGTGGTCATGTCGGCCACGTCCTGCGCCTCGGCGACGATGCCGGCGTTGTTCACCACGCCATGCAGCGCGCCAAACCGCCCGGCCGCCGCTTCGAACAGCGCGATCACGTCTTCGTCGCTCGACACGTCGCCCTGCACGGCCAGCGCCTGCGCGCCGGCCTGCTCGATGAGGCCCACCGTCTCTTCGGCCGCCGCCCGGTTGCCGCGGTATTGCAACGCGACCGACCAGCCGCGTTGTGCGCAAAGTACCGCCGTGGCGCGGCCGATGCCGCGGCTGCCGCCGGTAATGACGATGGTCTTCGACATGCCGATCTCCGATGTGTTGTTGTGCTGGCATTGTGCCGGCCCCCCGGCATTTCGGCACCCAGGGAGATGTCCGAATCCGGCGAACCCCCTCCCCGTGACAGGGCTAGACTAGGTGCCAGTTCACCCCATCACCGCCATGCACCTCGACCACAACGCCTGCTACCACGCCGTGCGATCGCGCGACCGGCGCTTCGACGGCTGGTTCTTCGTGGGTGTGACGTCGACCGGCGTATATTGCCGGCCCGTCTGCGCGGTGCGCACGCCGCAACAGAAGAACTGCCGCTTCTTCGCCACGGCCGCCGCCGCCGAGCGCGCGGGCTTTCGCCCGTGCCTGCGCTGCCGGCCGGAACTGGCGCCCGGGCACAGCCTGGCCGAGATGTCGTCGGACCTGGCGCGCGCGGCGGCCCGCATGATCGACGAAGGCTTTCTGCAGGAACACGACCTCGCCGCACTGGCCGCCGCGGTGGGCGTGACGGATCGACACCTGCGCCGCATCTTCCGCGCCGAGTTCGACGTGTCGCCCATCGACTATGCGCAGACGCAGCGCCTGCTGCTGGCCAAGCGGCTGCTGACGGACACCGCCCTGCCGGTCGGCGAAGTAGCCTTTGCGGCGGGCTTTGGCAGCGTGCGGCGGCTGAACAGCGGCTTCACCGAACAGTACGGATTTGCGCCGACCCGCTTGCGGGCCCGCGCGGCCGCTGCGCGCTCGGAAGACGGGCCGACGCTCATGCTCGGCTACCGGCCGCCGTTTGCGTGGCATGCGCTGCTGGCCTTCCTGGGCGCACGCGCCGTCGAGGGCGTGGAGCAGGTCGACGCCGACAGCTATGCCCGTACCATCACCGTGGACTACGCCGGCATGCGCCACACCGGCTGGCTGCATGCGCGCAATGTGCCGCAGCGTCACGCGGTGGCGCTCACGCTGTCGCCGAGCCTGCTGCACGCGATACCGCCCGTGCTGGCCCGCGTGCGGCGCCTGTTCGACCTCGACTGCCGGCCCGACCTGGTCGATGGGCATCTGGGTGCGCTCGCTGCCGGCACGCCAGGGCTGCGCGTGCCTGGTGCCGTGGACGGCTTCGAGATTGCCGTGCGCGCCATCACCGGGCAGGTCGTTTCGTTGGCGCAAGCGCGGCGCATGCTCGGGCGGCTGACGGCCGCCTATGGCACACCGCTCGCGCAGCCCCGCGAAGGCGTGTCGACGGTGTTTCCGTCTGCGGCAACGCTGGCGCAAGTCGCGCCGAAGGCGCTGTCCACGCAGACCGGTCTGCAGGCGAGTCGCGCCGCTGCCGTGGTGCAGCTCGCGCGCGCCATCGACGCCGGCGACTTGCGCCTGGAGCCGCTGGTGCCGCTCGCCCCGACGCTGGCCGCACTGCAGGCGCTGCCCGGTGTCGGCGAATGGACGGCGCAATACGTTGCCATGCGGGCACTGGGCTGGCCCAACGCGTTTCCGCTGGGCGATTACGTGCTTCGCAAGCGCCTGGCCGATGCCCATGGCGCCTTGCCCACGCGCCGCGCCATGGTCGAACGCGCAGAACCGTGGGCGCCGTGGCGCGCCTATGCCGCCATGCACCTCTGGCACCGCGAGGACACCCTCGCCGAGACCGCTCCGGGTTGAATCCATGTACCGCCATACCTTCCGCTGTCCGCTCGGCGACCTGCTGCTGATTGCCACCGACACGCACCTGACCGGCGCGTTCTTCCCCGGCCAGAAGACGATTCCCGCGCACGCCGGTCGCATGCACGACGGCGCCGATGTGCCGATCGTGCGCGAGGCGCGGGCGCAGTTCGTGGCTTACTTCGCGGGCCGGCTGCGTGCGTTCGATCTGCCGATGGCGCCCGAGGGCACGCCGTTCCAGCAGGCGGTATGGCGGCAGCTGTGCGACATCGCCTTCGGCGATCGCACGACCTACGGCCAGATCACGGCGCGTCTTGGCGTGCCGCGCGAACATGCGCGCGCGGTCGGTACCGCAGTGGGCCGCAACCCGATCTCGATCGCCATCCCCTGCCATCGCGTGGTGGGTGCCGACGGCGCGCTCACGGGCTATGCCGGCGGCCTGCCGCGCAAGGCGGCGCTGCTGCGGCTCGAAGGCCATCCGGCGCAGGTCGGCGAACGCCTGCCCGTGCCCGCCGATGCCCGCCAGGGCGCGCTGGCATTCGCGCCTGCATGAAAAGCGAATCGAGCGGACAATGCACACCGCCCTTCACACAACACAACCATAACGAGACCCTCATGCGCCGCTCCGATGTGCTGGAACTGCTCACGCTCGCCGCCCTGTGGGGCGGTTCCTTTCTGTTCATGCGTGTGGCGGCACCGCCGTTCGGGCCGGTTCCCCTGATCGCGCTGCGCGTGACCATTGCCTCGTGCTTCCTGCTGCCGGTGCTGACATGGCGCGGCGGGCTGGGGGCGCTGCGCGCGCACTGGCCGCACATGCTGGCCGTGGGCGTGCTCAACTCGGCCATTCCGTTCTCGCTGTTCGCCTATGCCGAACTCACGCTGACGGCGGGCTTCACCTCGGTGCTGAACGCCGCCGCGCCGCTGTTCGCGGCCATCGTCGCGTTTGCGTGGCTGGGCGAGCGGATGTCGTCGCTGCGGATGCTGGGGCTCGCCATCGGGTTCGTCGGCGTGATCGTGTTGGTGGGCGGCTCCTCGGTCATCGATGCCAAGGAGGGCGGCATGGCGGTGGCGGCGGCGCTGTCGGCCACGGTGCTCTACGGCGTGGCCAGCAGCTACACCAAGCGTTTCCTGACGGGCGTGCCCGCCCTTGCGGTGGCCACCGGGAGCCAACTGGGCGCCACCATCGTGCTGGCCCCGCTCGCCTACTGGCTATGGCCTGCGCAAACGCCCACCGGCAGCGTGTGGCTGCATGTGATCGGGCTGGGCATCGCCTGCACGGGCGTCGCGTACATCCTGTTCTTCCGCCTGGTTGCGCATGTGGGCCCGACGCGCGCCGTGTCGGTCACCTTCCTGATCCCGGTGTTCGGCGTGCTGTGGGGCATCCTGTTCCTCGGCGAGCAGTTGACGCTGAACATGGTGATCGGCTGCGCCGTCATCCTGCTGGGCACGTCGCTGTCCACGGGCGTGCTGTCCTTTGGCAAACAGGCGAAGCCGAACGGCACGGAATCGGCCGACGCCAAGGACCATCTGCTGCGCTCCGGCCGCTGAGCGCGGCCCGGCCGCCGCTGGCCGCGCCGGCGGCACCGGGCCCTATGCCGGAATACGCTGATTTGTCGGCAACGCCGGAGATTTCAAATCCAAGGCGCCTATTAAGACATCCAATCGCCCGATTGCAAACTGAATGGTGAATCGCATTGCAATAAATACCGCACGCACAGGCACATGCTGAAAAATCTGCAAACGGCCTCATTGGCTGCGGTGGCGCGTCGACTTAAGGCCTTTAAACGTAGAACCAAGCGCCAAAGACATCGCCGGCATCGCACGCGATATTAACGATCCGATAATCGCCGTTCAGTAATCTGCATCACCAAAACCGGATTTCGCAGCGATTAACCGGATTTTCTGCGTTATGCTCGGCCACGGTCGATAAGGGGCGCGCAAGGGAATGGTGCCAGGCATTGCATTCCCGCTTGCCGGCGGATTGTCCGCTGCACGGGCCGACCACGCACGCTCCATCAAACACGTTGGATACGCGCATGCTGGACGTCTACCTGAACAAGCACCTGATCGGTCAACTGTCGTGCGGCCGCAGCGGTTGGGCGTTCGAATACGATGCTCGCTGGCAGGCTTCTGCGCAGGGCTTCGACTTGAGCCCGCACCTGCGCCGCAGCGCCGGCACGATCGCCGATACGGCAAAAGCGCAGCCGGTGCGCCACTTCTTTGAATACCTGCTGCCTGCACCCGCACGCGAAGCGCCCAAGGCCGCGGCTGCGGCGCTCGATCATTTTGCGCAGGCAGCACCGCATCTCGACGGCCCGTTGACGGTCGTGCCCGTCGGAGCCAAGCCTTCTCATGGCCACGCCGATGGGCTTTCGGAGCGCGACGTGGTTTTGCAGTTCCGGCAGACCATCGGCCGGCCGCAGCGCGCCACCTCCCTGCGCGTGGCGGAAACGCGTGCGCGCTACGGCAGCGACGTCGAGCGCGAGGCCGAAGCGATCCGCCTGCCGTTCCTCGCCTCGAACGGACTGCCGGTCTCGATGTGGCTCGGCCGGTTTTCGGCACCGGCCAATGCTGCGCAGTCGAGCCACTTCGTCCGGCTCGATCTTGGCGAAGGCGCCCCCTTGCCCTATGCGACCATCAATCACTGCTGGGCCACGCTGCTCGGGCGCAGCATCGGGCTGGAAACGCCGTTCATCGGCCTGCGACAGTTTCCGGAAACCGCCGCCGTGGTGCAGCGGCTCGATCGCACCCTGCGCTGCAAGAGCGACGATACGGCGCTCGTCCAGGCGCGCTATGTGGTGTCGGCGGTGCAGTTGCTGGGCCTTTCGCCGGAGCATCGGTTCTTGCCGATCACGGTGGAGCAGGTGTCTCAATGCGCGCGCCTGTGCGCCGACCCGGTAGCGGCCACGGCATCGCTGTTCCGCTGGATGGTGTTCTGCCTGCTGATCGGCGGACGCAACGCTTCGGCCGGCACGCTGCATTTCCATATCGGCGCCGACGGCATCCGGCTGGCCGCGCACGATCACCTCTTTTGTGCCGCCGTCTATGCGAACGAGTGGGATGCCCAGACGCTGTCACCCACGGCACAAGCACGTTACGACGCCATCGATCAGGACGCCCTGCTAGCGCTGGCCGACCACCTCGGCTACGACGCCAGCCAGGCACGCCGCGAACTGTTGCGCCTGATCAGCATGCTGGCACCGCAGTCGTCGTTCGTGGCGACGCATCTGTCGCAGGCGCTGGGCCATTCGCCGACACGGGCCGCGGAGGTCGACTTCCTCGCGCGCATCCATCGCCACGTTTCGGAAACGGCCCGGCGGCTGGGCGG
Organism: Ralstonia sp. RL; assembly: GCF_001683835.1. NCBI lineage: Bacteria > Pseudomonadati > Pseudomonadota > Betaproteobacteria > Burkholderiales > Burkholderiaceae > Ralstonia > Ralstonia sp. RL. Next base: position 47,994 of record NZ_LWRX01000152.1, read on the forward strand.
GAAGGCCGCCGAAGTCTGAAGCGCCCACGCTAGAGCGCCGCGAGACTCACCGAGCCATAGTGCGGATACCCGTGCGCGGCCAGGGTATCCATGGCCTCGGCTTCGGCCCGTGCAAAGGCCAGGGCCAGGGCATCCGGCCCGCGGCTGCCGCTGGCAAACGCCTGATACGCCGCGAATGCCTCGCGCGGCGACACACCGGTGTGCTGCAGCACGCGCTGGGCGGCCTCCAGCGCCGCGCCAATCGCTGAATCGGCTGGCGGGGCATCGCTAAACGAGAGCTGCAGGCACATCGGCGTCATTCCGTTTGCGATTTCCAGTAGACCGCACACCCGAGCCAGTCTAGGCAAGCCCGCGGCCGGTGCCAACCTGCGCCGCTTCAGAATCCGCATCGATGACGGCGGAGCTGAATCCGATTGACGTCCGTGTTGGGCGACAAACGCCCTGGTCTATCCGGGCTGCCCCGGGGTGCGCACGGCTGCACGCAATTGCATAATCAGGACGTTTGACGAAGCAACGATATTGCATCAAACCCGTGCCACGCAAGGAGACCCCATGACCCTTCGCTCGACCCGCTTCAAGCGCACCGCGCTCGCCTGGCTGATTGCCGGGGTTGCGCTTCCCGCCTTCGCTCAAACCCCGTCCGCCGCGCCAGCCGCGGGCGGCATCGACGTCGCGCAGATCAAGCCGGCCGTCGACGCAGCGGTCAATGCCGAATACGGCCAGCTCGATGCGCTCTACAAGGACATCCACGCGCATCCGGAACTGGCGTTCCAGGAAACGCGCACCGCCGCCAAGCTGGCCGAGCAGATGCGCAAGATCGGCTTTGACGTGACGGAGCACGTCGGCAGGACGGGCGTGGTGGCGGTGTACCGCAACGGGACCGGCCCGACGATCCTGGTGCGTACCGAACTCGACGCGCTGCCGATGGAAGAGAAGACCGGCCTGCCCTATGCCAGCCACGTGCGGACGAAATGGAAGGGGGAGGACGTGGGCGTCGCACATAGCTGCGGGCACGATCTGCACATGGCATCGTGGGTCGGTACGGCCAAGACGCTGGTGTCGCTGAAGGACCGCTGGCACGGCACGCTGGTGTTCGTGGCCCAGCCGGCGGAAGAAACCGTATCGGGCGCGCAGAGCATGATCGACGACGGCTTCTTCAAGCGCTTCCCGAAACCTGACTATGCGTTTGCGCTGCATACGGGCCCGGGGCCGTATGGTTCGATCGTGTTCAACAGCGGCCCCGTCACGTCCAACTCCGACGGGCTGGAGATCACCTTCAAGGGCCGCGGCGGCCACGGCTCCGCGCCCGACAAGACGATCGACCCGGTGATGATGGCCGCGCGCTTCGTGGTCGACCTGCAAAGCGTGATCAGCCGCGAGAAGGATCCGCAGGAATTCGGTGTGGTCAGCATCGGCGCCATCCAGGGCGGCAGCGCCGAGAACATCATCCCCGACAGCGTGCTGCTGCGTGGCACGATCCGTTCGTACAAGCCGGCCGTGCGTCAGAAGATGCTCGACGGCATCCGCCGCACCGCCAAGGCCGTCACGGAGATGTCCGGCGCGCCCGAAGCCGACATCAAGATCACTGAGGGCGGCAAGGCCGTCAACAACGACCCGGCCGTGGTCGCGCGCACCGAGGCGATGTTCAAGACCGCCTTCGGCAACGACCGCGTGCTGCGCGTGCCGCCCATCACGGCCAGCGAAGATTTCTCGGCGTTTGTTGACGCGGGCATCCCGTCGATGTTCTTCTTCATCGGCGTAAATGATCCGCAGACGTTCCTTGCGTCGCTCAAGCCGGGCGCCAAGCCGCTGCCGACCAATCATTCGCCGCTGTTTGCGCCGGTGCCGGAGCCGTCCATCAAGACGGGCGTGACGGCGATGTCGCTGGCCGTGCTCAACGCGCTGCAGTGGAACAAGACGTCCGGCCAGTAAGCCGGCATTGAGGGGGCGCGGCGCCGCGGCGTCGCGCTTTTTTGTTGCACAGGAGGAGTCTCATGTTGAACCGCTTCATCCGCACGGGTGCCCTGCTGTTCTGCGCCGCCCTGGCCGCACCTGCCGTGGCCCACACCCAGACCAATCGCCTCGACGAGATCATCGCGCGCGGCACGCTGCGCGTCGGCACCACTGGCGACTACAAGCCCTTCAGCTACAAGAACCCGGCAGACGGCCGCTTCATCGGCCTCGACGTGGAGATGGGCGAAAGCCTGGCCAAGGCGCTGGGCGTGAAGCTGGAAGTCGTGCCGACCACGTGGTCCACGCTGATGCAGGACTTTGCGGCGGACCGTTATGACATCGCCATGAGCGGGGTGTCTGTCACGCTCGATCGGCAGAAGAAGGCGTTCTATTCGATTCCGTATCAGCGCGATGGCAAGACGCCAATCACCCGCTGCGAGAACCAGGCGAAGTTCCAGACGCTGGCGCAGATCGACCAGCCGAACGTGCGCGCCATCGTCAACCCGGGCGGCACCAACGAGAAGTTTGCACGCGCGAACCTGAAGCAGGCGCAGATCCGGGTGTATCCGGACAACGTGACGATCTTCAACGAGATCGTGGCAGGCCGCGCCGACCTGATGATGACCGACGCGGTCGAAACCAAGCTGCAGCAGAAGCTGCATCCGGAACTGTGCGCGGTGCACCCGGAGGCGCCGTTCGATTTCTCGGAGAAGGCCTACCTGCTGCCGCGCGACGTCGTGTTCAAGAACTTCGTCGACCAGTGGCTGCGCCAGACGATCGAGAGCGGCGAATTTGCCAAGCGCTTCGATGCGTGGCTCGCGTATCCGTGGACCGCGGCCGCCAGGTAAGCGCGGCTAAGACAGGGCGGTGCGCGGCAGCCGCGCCTTCGCGGCAAGGGCCCGCATGCAAAAGCACCGCGGCCCTGGCCGGCAACCGGGCCACGAGAGCGAAAAATCGCGAGGATGTGCGCATCCGCACGCGGCGTGGCACGCAGCACGGGCTCGCCACGCGTCCACGCTGTCAGTGCAGGCGCGTCCGATCGCCGTGCTGCAACGCGAGCGCGTCGCGCAGCAGCGCATCGGTCATGTCGCGGCCCAGCAGCGCCGGGTCGAAGCGCGCCGAGAACCGCGTGGAGCACGATTCCACCTGCAGCACCACCTGGCCGGGCGGCAGCAGTTCGATGTCGACGTGGATATCCTCGTCGCCTTCGGTAAAGGAATGCAGCAGCGTGAGCGCACGATAGCCGTCAGCGCGTTCCACGGCGGCTTCCGTCCACGCCGGCGCCAGTAGCGCACAGTTGACCAGCGCTTCCGGTTCGTCCGGCCGATACAGGTGCAGCCCCATCATGGTCGAAGCGGCGCCGGCCACATTCGCCCACTCGGCTGCCGGAATCAGATCGCCCAGCAGGCGGACATCGTCCACGGCGGCATCGCTCTGTACAAACGCTGCGCCGAGGAAGAACGCGGTTTCATCGCGAAAGCCGCCTGCCACGGTGTTGCGCCACAGGCGATGACTGGACCTGGCGCCCAGCGCCACCTGCGACAGCACCTTGGCCGCGCGTGCGCCGTCCGCGCCGGACCACTGCTCCACCGCGCCGTGCGAGAACAGGCGGTCCGCCATGACGAGGCCCACCCCCTGCGGCAACGCGCGCGCTTCCAGCCACTTGCCCAGCACATGCACACCGCTAAACGGCATGTCCGGGCGCCCGATCGCGTGCGCGCGCACGCGGCCGTTTTCCGGCACGTGAAACGGCAGCGCAAACAGTCTCGCCTGGTAGGCGACGCCGTCGATTTCGAAACGGGCAATGGAACCAGAGGTAATGGACATGGGACCTTCCTGACTGCAGTGGGCGCGAAACGTCGCCCGTACCTGCATCAACGACCATCCGCCCGGAAGGTTTAGCGGCAAACCGCCCCACCGTGGGGAGGGGAATCCCCATGTGTGAAATGCAATGCAACAAAGCGGGGCGTGTGCGCCGGGAATTTTCGTACTGCCGCGTAGTCAGACTTCCGCATTAAGGGTTATCCCGCATCGCATATTTGTGTGTCAAATCAATGACTTAGACGCAGATGCAGGTGCCTGGTGCAGCACAATTGTTCTTGTTTTTTGAACAAAGAGTTTAAGAGAACTGCTTTTTTCCCTTTCGAGCAACGACTAAGCTTATGCCATCGCGTTACCGCACTGCAGCAAACCTGCTCGTGCGCAAGCGCTTCCCCCCAGACTGTGGAGCTCATCATGAAGACCAAGAACCTGATCCTCGCCTCGCTGATCGCTGTTGCCGCCGTTCCCGCCTTTGCTGCCGGCGTGCAAAGCCAAGACCCGTACACCAACGGCCAGGCCGTCACCAAGGCCGACCCGTACACCGACGGCGCCCGCGTGAGCAAGGCTGATCCGTACACGGACGGCGCTCTGCGCAAGGCCGACCCCTACACCGACGGCCAACTGCGCAAGGCCGATCCGTACACCGATGGCGCCCTGGTCGGCAAGGCTGACCCGTTCACCGACGGCCAATAAGCGGTTCGTCCTGACGTCTCTCCCTCCCCGATGCCGCGCGCCCGAGTGGGCGCCGGTACCGGCTTACCGAAGCGGCCTTCTGGCCGCTTTTTTTTTTGAGGCCTCCGCCCGCGGGCTTCTATATGGCAAGTCCGGATTTCCCCCCTCTCAAGCCCGGTGACGCACGTCCGATAACAGTGGTGTATCCCATTGGCAGGCGGCGTTCCTTTGCGCGAACCGCCCTGTCTCGACGCTCGACACCACTCTATGCGCAAGCGCATTGCCATCGAAGACCTGCGGGTTGGCATGTACCTCGACGAATTCGTCGGCTCGTGGCTCGACCACCCGTTCTGGCGAGCGCGCTTTCGCGTGGAAGACGCCGCCCAGCTGCAACGCCTGCGCACCAGCGGCGTGCGGGAGGTCTGGATCGACACCGCCCGCGGCACCGATGTGGCAGCCGCACGTGCCGTGCCCACGGCAATGGCGCCGCCCACCCCGCCGGCAACACTGGCAGGCGCCACCATCGCACCCCGCGCGATCACGCGCGCAGAGGAAATGCGCCACGCGGCCCGCCTCATCAGCAAGGCTGAAGCGGCCGTGCAGGCGATGTTTGCCGACGCGCGCATGGGCCGCACAGTCGAAGCGCGCGACGCATTGCCGCTGGTGGAAGCGATTTCAAGCTCGGTCGACCGCCACCCCGGCGCCCTCACGAGCCTGGTGCGCCTGAAGACCAAGGACCGCTATACCTTCTTGCACTCCGTGGCGGTTTGCGCGCTCATGGTGGCGCTCGGCCGGCAGCTCGGGCTGTCCGATGACGAGGTACGCGACGCGGGGCTGGCGGGCTTGCTGCATGACATCGGCAAGATTGCCATTCCGCCCGAGGTGCTGAACAAGCCGGGGGCGCTCACGGCAGAAGAATTCCGCAGCGTGACCACGCACCCGCAAGCCGGCTACGACATCCTCGTCGGCGACAGCAACATGTGCGAGGTTGCCCTCGACGTCTGCCTGCACCATCACGAACGCATGGACGGGACGGGCTACCCGCACAAGCTGGCCGGGGACGGCATCTCGCTGTTCGCGCGCATGGGAGCGATCTGCGATGTGTATGACGCGATCACGTCGGACCGCCCGTACAAGAAAGCCTGGGGGGCCGCCTACGCGGTGCAGCGCATGGTCGAGTGGCGCGGCAACCATTTCGACCCGGTGGTCTTCAACGCCTTCGTGAAAAGCGTGGGCATCTACCCGGTGGGCTCGCTGGTGCGGCTGCGCTCGGGGCGGTTGGCGGTGGTCATGCAGCATGCGCCCGGCGCGTTGCTCACGCCCACGGTCAAGGTATTCTTCTCCATATCGTCGGGTACGCGGATTGCGCCCGAGGTGATCGACCTGGCGCAGACAGGCGACCAGATTGTCTCAAGAGAAGAACCCCGGGACTGGGGCCTGACCGACCTCGACGCACTTTGGATGCACGGCGACTGATCCGTAGTTTGCGCTTCCGGCGCTGCCTCATGTGGATGGCGTGGCTGGCGCTGAGCACATCTGCATTGGCGCAGGATCCGCTGCGCATCGGTTCCAAACGCTTTACCGAGTCGTACGTGCTGGGGGAAATCCTCTCGCAGACGGCCGCCCCGCATGGCCCTGCCCAACACGTGCCGGGCCTCGGCAACACCGCCATCGTCTTCGCCGCGCTCAAGAACGGCAGCATCGACGTCTACCCCGATTACCTCGGCACCATCGCCGCTGAAGTCCTGCGTCTGCCGGCTGCGCAAGCCGCCAATCCGGATCAGGCTGCGCTGCTGGCCGACGTCAATCGTGCGCTTGCACCGTTGGGGCTCGCCGCCGGCGTGCCGCTGGGCTTTGAAGACACCTACGCGCTGGCCATGCGCGAGGCCGACGCCGAACGCGCACACATCCGCACGTTGGCCGATCTGGCCACGCACCCGGCGCTGCGCCTTGGCTTGTCGCATGAATTCCTCGGCCGCGCGGACGGCTGGCCGGCGATCGCCGCACATTACAAGCTGCCGCAGCGTCCGACTGGCCTCGATCACGGCGTCGCTTACGACGCGCTGCGCGCCAGCCAGGTCGACGTGATCGACATCTACTCGACCGACGCCAGGATCCGCGGCGAACAGTTGCGCGTGCTCGACGATCCCGCGCACATTTTCCCGCGCTACGACGCCGTGCTGCTCTATCGCGCCGACGTTGCGCGACGGCACGCTGCGCAATGGCAGGCGATTGGCGCGCTGGCCCGCCGCATCCAGCGCGACGACATGATTGCCATGAACGCGGCGGTAGAGCTCGAGGGCAAGTCGTTCTCGCAAGTCGCGCGGCAGTTTCTGGCCGGCCATGGCGATGTACCTGCGGCCACACCCACACGAGGGTTCTTCACGCAGCTGACCGATGACCTGTGGCGCCTCACCCAGCGCCACCTGGCGCTGGTGGGCATTTCCACGGGCGTGGCCGTCCTGCTTGGCGTGCCGCTCGGGCTCATGGCGGCGCGGCGGCCGATCAAGCAGCCGATCCTGGCCATGGTGGGCGTGCTGCAGACAATTCCGTCGCTGGCGCTGCTGGCGATGCTGATCCCGGTCGTCGGGTCGATCGGCGTGGTGCCGGCGCTGATTACGTTGGCCGTGTACGCGCTGCTGCCGATCGTGCGCAACACCATCGTCGGACTGGAGCAGGTGCCCGCAGGCCTGCGCGATGCCGCCCTGGCGCTGGGCTTCACGCCATCCCAGCGCACGCGCGTGGTCGATCTGCCGCTGGCGCTGCCCGTCATCCTGGCGGGCGTCAAGACAGCGGCCGTCATCAGCGTGGGCACGGCGACCATCGCTGCGTTCATCGGCGCTGGCGGCTACGGCGAGCGCATCGCCACCGGGCTCGCCCTGAACGACAGCGCAACGCTGCTGGCAGGCGCCATCCCCGCCGCAGTGCTGGCACTGGCGGTGCAAGGCGCGTTCGAACTCGCCGAATGGTGGTTGCGGCGGCACGGCGACACCCCACTCCGGTAACAAGCGCGGGCGCGGGCGTTCCATTACCATGCGGCCTGACCTCAGCCGCGCCGGACCTCTCGCCCATGACCACGCTTTCGTTTTCCACCGCCCTGCTCGTCGCGGCGGCCGGCGTCTATGCCGGCGCGCAGAATGCGCTGGCCGGCGGTGGGTCGTTCATCACGTTTCCCGCGCTGCTGCTGGCGGGGCTCAACCCGCTGGCGGCCAACATGACGTCGACGATTGCGCTGTTCCCGAGCCAGATCACCTCATCGATTGCCGGACGCAAGCTGGCCGGCGGCGTCGATGCCGACGCGCATCATCTCTCGCTCAAGCAACTCATCGTCATCAGCCTGATCGGCGGCGTGCTCGGCGCGCTGTTGCTGCTGGCGACACCGCCGTCGTTCTTCGCCAAGCTGGTGCCCTACCTGGTGCTGTTTGCGACGACCGTGTTTGCGTGGGGCAGCTTCCGCCGCAAGCCGTTGCACGCGACGGCGGGCATGTCGACCACGACGCTGGCGGCCATCCAGTTTGCGATTGCGATCTACGGCGGCTACTTCGGCGGCGGCATCGGCTTTCTCATGCTGGCGGCGCTCACCGTGGCGGGCCAGCAAGTGCGCACGGCGGGCGCTACCAAGAACGTGCTTGCCATGACGATGAATGCATCCGCGGTGGCGGTGTTTGCGTTCTCGCCGCGGGTCGACTGGGCGGCGGTGTTGGCGCTCGCCATTGGCGGCATCGCGGGCGGTTTTGCCGGGGCGTGGCTGCTGCACCGGCTGCCCGAAAAGGTGCTGCGCGGCTTTGTGGTTGTCGTGGGGGCGGTCCTGACGGTCTGGCTGTTCGTACGGGCCTGAGCCGCCGATCGGCGTTGTCTGACACCGGGTTCAGCCAAAGCCCTACTGCCCACCGGTTTGCCGCTTTTCTATTGTGACGTTCGGGGCCCCCGTGAATGGCACGCTGCGTGCGTGTCGTTGAGTCCGCCCCGTTTCACAACAAGGAGAACGAGCATGCAAGCACGCAAGATGTCGAGCCTGGCCGCGGCCATCGTCGTGGCCACCTGCGCGTGGATCGGCGCGGCGCCCGCGCAGGCCCAGCAGAAAGATCACAGCGCTGTCACCGGCGTCGACAGCCCGATGGAAGGCCCGCGCACGCAGATGCAGCGCAACGCCGACGCCGCCGAGAACCCCGGCTATCACAACAAGGCCATGTCCGGCGCGCAGCCCCAAGCCACGCCCGGCACCCTGAGGCAGAAGGTCCACCGTGCGCATGTGAAGACCGACAAGTGGGTCGACAAGCACGTCACGCACCGCCACGGCAAGGCGACGGCCGAATCGTCGTCGGACCGCGCGTTCTGGTCGCGCCGTGCCAACCAGTGCGATTCGCTCGTCGGCGAAGCGCAGCGCGTCTGCCGTGAGCGGCAGCCGGAAGCGGTCAACGGCCGATAACGCCCGCGCGCGGCTATAAGAAAAAGCCACCGGCTATCGGTGGCTTTTTTCGTTGCGGCCGTCGCGACGTCAGACGATGCCCGTGCCGTAGAACACAGCGATCACGAAGAACACGGCCAGCGTCTTGATCAGCGTGACGCAGAATACGTCGCGATACGCCTCGCGATGGGTGAGGCCCGTCACGGCCAGCAGCGTGATGACGGCGCCGTTGTGCGGGAGGGTGTCCATGCCGCCCGAGGCCATCGACGCCACGCGGTGCAGCACCTCCATCGGAATGCCCGTCGCCTGTGCGGCCTGGATGAACTGGTCGGCCATTGCCGCCAGCGCAATGCTCATGCCGCCCGACGCAGAGCCGGTGATGCCCGCGAGCGTGCTGACCGTCACGGCTTCATTGACGAGCGGATTCGGAATCGCACGCAGCCCCTCGGCCAGCACCAGGAACCCCGGCAGCGCGGCGATGACGCCGCCGAAGCCGTATTCCGAGGCGGTGTTCATCGCCGCCAGCAGCGCGCCCGAGACCGCGGACTTGCTGCCTTCGGCAAAGCGATCCTTCACGGCGCGAAAGCCGAACACGACCACCACGATGATGCCGATCAGCAGCGCAGCCTCCACGGCCCAGATGGCGGTCAGCTTGTCGGCCTCGACCGTCAGCGGCTTGGGCAGGCCCGGCAGTGCCACCGTGACGACCTTGCCGTACCACGTCGGAATCCAGCGCGTGAACAGCAGGTTCATCACACCCACAAGCACCAGCGGCGACAGCGCGACGAGCGGATGCGCGAGCGCGCCGGTCTCGGCCGTCTCCGGCTCGTTCACCAGCTTGGCGAGGCCGTGGTCATAACCGTGACCATTGCGCAGCGCGACGCGGCGGCGCCATTCGAGATACGCCATGCCCACCACAATGATGAACAGCGCGCCGATGGTGCCCAGCCAGGGCGCCGCCCACGACGTGGTGTGGAAGAACGTGGTCGGGATGATGTTCTGGATCTGCGGCGTGCCCGGCAGCGAGTCCATCGTGAACGAAAACGCGCCCAGCGCGATCGTGCCCGGGATGAGGCGCTTGGGGATGTTGCCCTGGCGGAACATCTCCGCCGCGAACGGGTACACCGCAAACACCACCACGAAGAGCGACACACCGCCGTACGTCAGCAGCGCACACACCAGCACGATGGAAAGCATCGCCCGCTTGGCCCCCACCACACGGATGACCGACGCGACGATCGAGCGCGAAAAACCCGACAGCTCGATCACCTTGCCGAACACGGCGCCCAGCAGGAACACAGGGAAATACAGTTTGACGAAGCCGACCATCTTCTCCATGAAGATGCCGGAGAACACGGGCGCCACGGCCGATGGGTCGGTCAGCAGCACCGCGCCGAGGGCGGCCAGTGGTGCAAACAGGATGACGCTGTAGCCGCGATACGCGGCGAACATCAGAAATGCCAGCGCAGCCAGCACGATGATGACGGACATCGACAATCTCCTCGCATGCTTTTCTTTTTAAGAGCGAAGGATTGTATGTCGCGATGCAACAGATGCCGTTACGCAATCACGCGTATTGAACTGGCCGCAGAACTGGCGTTCGGCCGCGCCGCCGTGCGTCTGCGTGACGCCGGCGTGACAGCTCAGCGATGGTGCCAGCCGCCGTGTCCCCAGTTGCCATGCCCCCAGCCGTGGCCGCCCCAGCCTCGCCCTCCCCAGCCGCGACGGCAGTTCCAGCACCCGCCGCTGCCGATCCACACGCTGCCGTAGACGGGCGCCGGGTAGACGACCGGCCCGTAATACGGATATGGGTCGTACACGGGATACGCCGCCACGGGCGCGACGACGGCCGGCGACACCGGGTTCCCGTAGGCGTCGTAGTACGGCGCAGCCACGCAGCCGGTCAGCAACGCGGCGGCGCCCGCAACGAGCGCCCCCGGCAGGAAGGCGGCAAGGCGACGGCCGCGTTGCAGCGTCGGGATCATGATGTGCTCCATTGAATGCCTATGCATATGTGTTCGACCGCGTTGAACGCTTTCAATTCCGAGGACTTCACCGCCGGGCGCTGCCAATTGCGGCCGGATCACTTACCATGACCGCTTCGCCGTCCGCACGGGGGAGAGAGAGCGCGGCCGGCGATGCCCCACACACACTGGAGGACACATCCATGCAAGCCACGGCAACGCCCAACCCGGGCGATCGTGCAACGGCCCCGGCCATCTCGGCAGCCACTCGACGCAAGGCCATCATTGCCGCCACCATCGGCAACGGTCTTGAATGGTTCGACTTTACGGTCTACAGCTTCTTTGCGGTCATCATTGCCAAGCTGTTCTTCCCCACGGGCAATGACTTCACCTCGTTCATGCTGACCGTCGCCACGTTTGGCGTCGGCTTCTTCATGCGGCCAGTCGGCGCGGTGGTGCTCGGCATCTATGCCGACCGCGTGGGCCGCAAGGCTGCGCTCACGCTCACCATCATGCTGATGGCGCTGGGCACGGCCATCATCGGGCTTGCGCCGACGTACGCGCAGATCGGCATCGGCGCGCCGATCCTCATCGTGATCGCGCGGCTCATCCAGGGCTTCTCGGCCGGCGGTGAAGTGGGCGGCGCCACGGCGTTCCTCATCGAATATGCGCCGGACGAGAAGCGCGGCTACTTCGCGAGCTGGCAGCAGGCGAGCCAGGGCATCTCGTTCATCCTCGGTGCGGCAATGGGCGCGATCGTCACGAATGGCCTGTCGCCCGAGCAGATCGACGCTTGGGGCTGGCGCATTCCGTTCCTGTTCGGGCTGCTGATCGGGCCGGTCGGCATGTACATCCGCTCGCATCTGCACGAGCCGCCCGCCTTCGAGGCGCAGAAGGCGAAGGCCGCCAAGGAGTCGCGTCTGGCGCCGCTGTCGCAGGTGCTGCGCGACCATCCGCGCGAAGTGCTCGGCGGCCTCGGCGTGACGATTCTCTGGACGGTCTGCACGTACACGCTGGTGTTCTACATGCCGACATACGCGAAGCAGCAGCTCGGCCTGCCGCTGGGCGCGACGTTCCAGTCGACGGCGCTGTGCGGCGCGATCATCTTCGTGCTGTGCCCGCTCATGGGCACGCTGTCCGATCGCGTGGGCCGCAAGCGCATGCTGGGCACAGTGGCGCTGGCCATTGCGGTGGCGGCCTATCCGCTCTTCCACTGGCTGAACGTCAACCCGACCGTGCAGACGCTGCTGCAGGTACAGGTGATCCTGGGCGTGCTGCTGGCGGCGTTCACGGGTCCGGCGCCGGCGGTGCTGGCCGAACAGTTCCCGACCGCCGTGCGCTCGACCGGCCTGTCGATTTCGTACAACCTGGCGGTGACGATCTTCGGCGGCTTTGCCCCGCTGATCGTGACGTGGTTGATCGCAACGACCGGCAGCAAGCTGGCACCGTCGTATTACGTGATGGCCGCCGGCATCATCAGCGTCTGTGCACTGGCGCTGATGCACGACCGCACGGGCAAGCCGATCGAGAAGTAACGCTCGCAGATCCAGCTGTGCGCAACGGCCGGTGGCTTACCCCACCGGCCGTTCGTCTTTGGCGGCGAGCAATGCCGCGTTTTCGAGCAGGCGCACACCGGGCGCATCCACGCGCGCTGCGCTCACGAGCGCCGCCGCCACCGACTCCGCCGGCACGGGCCGCCAGGGCCTGGGCACCATCCAGCCGATCGCGCCCGACAGCGATTGCGCAATGCGTTCACCACGGCGCAATTCAGCCCGCTTGCCGAGCAGCAGCGAAGGCCGCACCACCGTGACCGACGCAAAGCCGACCGACAGGATTTCCGCCTCGGCTTCCCCCTTGCAGCGGTTGTAGAACACCCTGGATCGCGCATCGGCGCCCAGCGCGCTCACCAGCAGGAAATGATGGGCGCCAGCCGCAAACGCGCGGCGTGCCAGCTCCGCCGGATACTCGACATCCACGCGCCGGAATGCCGCCTCCGAACCAGCCTGGCGAAGGGTCGTGCCGAGCGCGCAGATGACGATGTCAGCAGCGAGGGCCGGCTGCGCTTCGGGCGCGTCCAGCCGCTCAAAGTCGACGACGTATTCGTGGAGCCGGCCCGGCATCGCGTGCTCGGGTGTCAAGGTTCCGGCGCGGCGTACGAGCGCGGTGACACGGCCGGGCCACGATTGCGCGGCGAGCCGACGCACCACGGCGCGGCCCACCAGCCCGCTTGCGCCGGCGACCAGCACCGACGGTCCGCGCGTTTGCCCGCCGACATGGCCATCGGCTGCCAAGCCTTGCGCAACAAGTGTTTGCGAACGCGACATGATGTTCTCCATGAGCTTCTACCTCGACAACGATGCGGCGCCCGACAGTTCGAGGGCGTGTCTGCCGCCTTCCGCCTGTGCGGTTCCGGGGCGAGAAAGGCTGTCTGAAATGCAAACAAACCCTGTCGATATCAGGTTTTTCCCGGATGCCGGCCCGCAAACGTAGACAGGACAAGTGTCGGCTGCAAGCAACGGCCCGCAAAGCCTTGCAGTTAGGGGATGTGCAACCCTTCGCAACGATGATATAAAACGGGTCGCAGTACAACGCTGTCCAACAAACCTGAAGTGGGGAAATGACATGACGACCAAAGCCGAACTCGTAGCCGCCATTGCCAAAGACGCAGAACTGAGCATCGCCGCCGCTGAGCGCGCACTGAACTCCGCGCTGGAAAACATCAAGAAGACCGTCGCCAAGGGCGGCACCATCACGCTGGTTGGCTTCGGTTCGTTCTCGTCGGGCAAGCGCGCAGCACGCACCGGCCGCAACCCGCGCACTGGCGAAGCCATCAAGATCCCGGCAACCAAGACCGTGAAGTTCACGGCTGGCAAGGGCTTCAAGGACGCCGTGAACAAGAAGAAGTAAGCGTCTTCCACCGTGCCCCGCGGGGCCGGGAGACTTGCAAGGGACCCTGCGGGGTCCTTTTTCTTTTGGCGCGCGGCAAGCTCACGTTGCTGGCCATAGGCTGACCAGATAGCCCGCCGAGGCCATGCGCGCAATGAGCGCATCGCTGCCGCTCGGGGCATCCAGCCAGGCAGCGGCATGCGGCCGCACCTCGATGGTGCCGACCGACAGCGCCCCCTCCACGCAGTACACCAGCCACTGCGCACCCGGATGCGCGACCGGCAATGCGCGGCGTGCGCCTGCCTCCATCGTGATGACCTCGACGTGATGCGCCCAGGCGCCGCGCCTGGTCATCACGTTGAAATCCGACAGCGGCGCGTCAAGCGTGGCATGGATATCGATCTCCCCGGCGAACCGCACGGGTGCATCGCCCGGCTTTAGCGAAACCGTCTCGCCATCTGCGCGATGCATCGTCAGGCGCCCGCCCGCGATCACCGCCAGCGAGCGGTCGATGCCGACAAAGCGCGAGAACGGTCCGGCCACATCGACCTGCGCGGTACTGATGCGCCAGTCGAAGCCGTCCAGCGTCGCACCTGCCGGTGCGATGGCGATTTCGGTCGTAACGCCGCCGCCGTTCTTCCACGGCATGCGGCGCATGGCATCGGCAGAAATCAGCTTCATGGGCGAGACGGGCGACGCAAAAGGTGATACGCCAGACGCGCGGCCACGCGCACGGTGCGGCGGTCCTGGTCGTATTCGGGATTGGTTTCAGCGATGTCCGCCACGCGCACCTTGCCCGTGCCGCAGACGTGCTGCACCAGCGCTTCGAGCACCGGCAGCGTGATGCCGTACGCGGCGGGCGCGGACACACCGGGCGCGACCGCGGCAGCCAGCACGTCCATGTCGATGGTCAGGTAGACATGGTCGGCATCGGCCAGCCACGCATCGAGATCGGCCATGCGCGCATCGAGGTGGCGCTCCTGCACGTCGGTGTCTTCCACGTAGCGCGCGTGCAGCGCATCGGCGCGATCGAACAGCGCGGGCGTATTGGACAGGCGGCTCACCCCGAGGCAGCAGTACGTCAGGTCGATGCCGTGCGCGGCGCAGTCCTCGGCGATCTGGTCGAACGGCGTGCCGGAGTTGCCGGGCCGGCTCGTGCGCAAGTCGAAATGCGCGTCGAAATTGACGATGGCGAGACGGCCGCGCCCGCCTTGCTTCTGCCAATGCCTGCGCAAGCCCTGGTAGGTGCCGAACGCAACTTCATGCCCGCCGCCCAGCACCACCGGGCGCGCGCCCGCATCGAGCAGATGGAAGACGGCATCACCGAGCGCCGCCTGCGCACGTTCCAGATCGCCGTCGTCGCAGGCCACGTCGCCGGCATCGGCCAGGTGCGCGAGTCCGTGTGCTGGCACATTGGCCAGCGCCCGGCGAATTTCGCGCGGGCCTTGCGCGGCACCGGCGCGGCCGTGGTTGCGCACCACGCCCGCGTCGCATGCAAACCCGAGTACGGCAGGCGTGCCCGAGAGCTTTACCGCATCGGCGCGCTGCACGATCTGGAACAGGCGCGTGACGTCGCCACGCTCGCCGGTGTCGTTGCGGCCCTGCCAGACGGAGGCATCGAACGTTGCAGCTGCGGTCATCGTCATGCGCGTGTCAGCACCGCTTGCAGGAACGACCGCGTGCGCGCTTCCTTGGGCTCCCCAAAGATGACCGACGGCGGTCCGGCCTCGACGATGCCGCCGCCATCCATCACCACCACGTCGGCCACCTCGCGCGCGAAACCCATCTCGTGCGTGACGACCAGCATCGTCATGCCTTCCTTGGCAAGCAGCTTCATGACCTGCAGCACCTCGCCCACGAGCTCGGGGTCCAGCGCAGATGTCGGCTCGTCGAACAGCATCACCTTGGGCTGCATCGCCAGTGCGCGCGCGATCGCCACGCGCTGCTTCTGCCCACCGGAGAGGCTCGCGGGCATCGCATCGGCCTTGTGTGCCAGGCCCACTTTCTGCAGCAGTTCACGCGCTTCGGCTTCCGCTTCGCTCTTCGACTTGCCGCGCAGCATGCGCGGGCCGATGGTGACGTTGTGCAGCACCGAAAGATGCGGGAACAGATTGAACGACTGGAACACCATGCCGACCTGCTGGCGCAGGTGGTTCAGTTCGCCATCGGGCAGCATCGTGCCGTTGTCGATCAGACGCTTGCCGCAGATGTCGATGGTGCCGCCTTCGGGCACTTCCAGCCCGTTGCAGCAGCGCAGGAACGTGCTCTTGCCCGAGCCGCTCGGGCCGATCACGACGACCACCTGCGAAGCGTCGACCTCGAAATCGATGCCCTTGAGCACGGGGTGATCGCCGTACGATTTCGTCAGGCCGCGGATCCGGATCATCGGTACGTCCGTCGCCGATTTCAGCGTTGCAGAATTCGTGTTCATTGCACCATGCCTCCTGCACGGATGTTGCGTTCAATCCGGTGCAGCAGATAGCTCGCGGCGCTCGTGAGAACGAGGTACACCAGCGCAATCGCCAGGTACACCTCCAGCGAGCGGTACGACACGCTGATGATCTTCTGCCCCTCGTGCATCAGGTCGTGAATCGTCAGCAGCGACACCAGCGCCGAGTTCTTGATGAGCGCGATGAACTCGTTGCCCAGCGGCGGGATCATCCGCACCACGGCCTGCGGCAGGATGATGGCGCGCATCGCCTGCCCCGACGACATGCCGATCGAACGCGCCGCCTCCATCTGCCCGCGGTCGACCGACTGGATCGCGCCGCGGACGATTTCCGACACATAGGCGCCCGAATACACGCCCAGCCCCAGCACGCCGCACACAAACGCCGGCAGCAGGATGTCGAACTGCGGCAGACCGAAGAACAGCAGGAAGAGCTGCACGAGCAGCGGCGTCCCGCGGATGAACGTCACGTACACCGTGCAGATGCCGTAGACAAAGCGCCGGCGCGGGTTCAACCGGCCGATGCCGACCAGCAGCCCGAGCACGCAGCCGAGCACCAGCGCGGCGGCCGTCACCTCCACGGTGACGAGCGCGCCGTGCAGGATGTCGGCCCACCCCGCCCAGACGGGAGAAAAATCCAGTTCCATCAGCGTGTCCGTCGGTGGTTACTTGGCGGCCGCGCCAAACCATTTCTTGACGATCTGGTCGTACGTGCCGTCGGCCTTGATCTTCTCCAGTGCGGCGTTCAGCGCCTTGGTCAGTTCAGGCTGATCGCGGCGCACGGCGATGCCGTATTCCTCCGTCGTCAGCGCCGGCTCGACCAGGCGCAGGCCCGGGCGCATCTTCACGTAGTACGCGGCGGCGGGACGGCCCGTGACCGCCGCATCGGCACGGCCGATTTCGACGAGATTGAACATCTGCTCGTTCTTCTCGACTTCCACGCGCTCGACCTTCGGGTAGTTCTCCTTCAGGAAGTTGACCGACTTGGTGCCCACCTGCACGCTCACCTTCTTGCCGGCGAGGTCGGCCGGCGTCTTGATGGCGGTGTTGCCCTGCTTGACCATCGCCACCAGGCCGCCGTGGTAGTACGGTTCGGTAAAGTCGACCACCTTCTTGCGCTCGGGCGTGATGTAGATGCCCGAGATGGCCACGTCGAAGCGGCGCGACACCAGGCCCGGCACAAGGCCCTTGAAGTCGATGTCGGTCCATTCGACCGGGCGGCCCATGGTGCGGGCCAGGGCTTCGATCAGGTCGATATCGAAACCGGTGCGCTTGCCGTTTTCAACGAACTCCATCGGCGCGAATGTGGCATCGGTGGCCACGCGCAGCGGCTCGGCGGCGGCGTGGGCAGCGGTGGCGAAAGACACCGCAGCAGACAGCGCCACGGCACAAGCCAGCATCGAATGCATGAACTGACGGCGATTCCCCATGAGTGGTCTCCTTGTGTGGTGCATGTGGGGTGAAAAATCAGGTGTCCTGCAGCCGCGCTGAAATGGACGCAGCCGCAGCAACGGTCATATCGATCAGGCGCTGCTCCTTGCCGCGCACGCGCGTGGCAGGTGCCATCAACGTGATCGAGCCGAGCGCCTGGCCGGGCAGCCGGAACACCGGCACGCTCACGCCCCAGACGCCGGGGTCGACTTCACCTTCGGACAGCGCATAGCCCGCCGCGCGGATCTCGGCGAGTTCGGTCTGCAATTGGGCCTGCTGCTCCGGCTGGCCAGCCAGCAGGTCTGCGAGGATGGCGCGCGACGCGGCGGCCGGCATGAAGGCAAGCAGCGACTTGGCCGAGGCGCCGGCCAGCAGCGGCACGCCGCGCCCCTTTTCGAACGAGCAGCGCAGCGACTGCTGGCTCTCGACCATCTCGAGACAGACCGCCTGGTCCTTGACGGCCACCACCAGCCCGACCGATTCACCGGACTCCGCCACCAGCCTACCCATGCCGATGCGCGCTTCCTGCACGAGATGCGAGGCGTGGTCGAAGCCGAGCGCGAGCTGCAGGCTGATCGGCCCCGGCGCATACGTGCCCGCCGATTCGAGCACGAAGCCCCAGCGCTTGAGCAGCGCCACCTGGCGATACAGCGTGCTCTGCGGCAGCCCCGTCAGTTCGATGAGCTCACGTGCCGCAACGGGCCGGCCATGGCGCGCAATGGTGGCGAGCACCATCAGCACGCGGTCCGCGCCGGCGGCGGGGGGTGCTGAGATCGGCTCGGTCATCGCGGGGCTCCGTCATGTGATGTCGCGACGGAGAATGCGACGGATTTCTCAATCCATCAACGCATCATTCCCACAGAACGAGAAAAATGCTCGAACTCAGTATTTATACCTAGGGAGAATACGTCACATTTCTGTGTGCGCGGCGTGCAGACGGGTTTCGAGAAAGGCGGCGACCGCATGCGCCGACGCCTCACTCCGACATGTTGCGAGCGCGGCGTACAGCGGCGCGGCCAAACCGCTGAGGAAGTCGATCGGTGCCTCCGGACCTTCTGCGATGTAACGCTGCAGCGCAGAGAATGCGCCGGCCTGGCCCAGGCGCCAATCAGCAATGGAGCCCTGCCGCTCATGCCGTGCGGCCACCTGCCTGCCCGGTGCGGGCTTGGGCGGCATCTTGGGCTTGGGGGCATCGTTGACCGGCGCGCGGCTCGCGACGTAACCCTCGGCGAGCAGGCGCGCGAGGTCGTCCGTGACGGGGCCGGCGCCGCTCAACTGCGCGAGGATTTCCGCCGCCGTGCGCTCACCGCCCGCGAGCAGCAGGATCGCCCGCTGCCGGTGCGTGAGGTGTCCGCTGCGCGTTTGCAGCTCCTGCGTGCCGCGCTCCGTGCGCGACAGGATGTGGCTCAGATCCATCGCTCCCCCTGGTTTTGTGTGACGGCCGGATGACGTACCAGTCTAGAAAAAGCCGGTGCGATGCGGGCCGCTACGGCCGCAGGAAGCTCGTCATACCGACTATCATGTGCACGGCATTGCGCTGCGCACGAAATCGGACTTGCAGTGAGCGGTGCTATGCAGCGTGCGGGGCTGCCGCATGCAAGTGCCTGAGTTGAGCGGAAAAAACAAGGCCCTCACGCGGAGGGCCTTGCTTCGGACGGGATGTCGAACCGTGATTCGCTTCAGGCGAAGTTCTTCGCAACGAAGTCCCAGTTAACCAGATTCCAGAACGCCTCGACGTACTTCGGACGGGCGTTGCGGTAGTCGATGTAGTAGGCGTGTTCCCACACATCGCAGGTCAGCAGCGGCTTGGCATCCGTCGTGAGCGGCGTGGCGGCGTTGGAGGTCGACACCAGATCCAGCGTGCCGTCGGCCTTCTTCACCAGCCAGGCCCAGCCCGAACCGAAGGTCGTGACGGCGACCTTGGTGAACTCTTCCTTGAACTTGTCGAAGCTGCCCCACTTGGCGTTGATGGCGTCAGCCAGCGCGCCGGTCGGAGCGCCGCCGCCTTGCGGCTTCATGCAGTTCCAGTAGAACGTGTGGTTCCAGACCTGTGCGGCGTTGTTGAACACACCGCCCGACGACTTCTTGACGATGTCTTCCAGGCTCAGGTTCTCGAACTCGGTGCCCTTGATCAGGTTGTTCAGGTTCGTGACGTAGGTCTGGTGGTGCTTGCCGTAGTGGAACTCCAGCGTTTCCTTGGAGATGTGCGGCGCCAGGGCGTCTTGGGCGTACGGCAGCGGGGGGAGCGTGTGTTCCATTGTTCTTGCCTTCTGTGGGTTGTACAGGTTGGGAGCGACGATTGTAGGAGACTTGCAAAACCCGCGCAAACCGCCTGCCGAATAGTCGGAATACCCGCAAAACACACGCGGAATCGTGCCAAACCGGGCGGTTCCGCTGCGGTCACATGTCGAGCTTGGGCTGTGCCTGGGCGATCTCGATGTCCACGACGCCCTGCGCCAGGCGGGCTTCGACGTGCGCGCGGGCATGGAGCGCATTCGGGTCGCGGATCGCGTGGCCGCGGGTATCGAGCAGCACCGCGTAGCCGCGCTCCAGGGTGCGCTGGGGCGCCAGCAGCTCAAGGCCGGTGTGCTGGCGCGCCAGGCGCTCCCGTGCGCGGGTCAACGTCTCTCGCATGGCGCGTGCCAGCGCGGCTTCTGTCTGGGCGACGGCCGCCCGTTCGCGCGTGGCGTCCGGACGCGCAGCGGCAAGCCGCATGGCCAGCAGACGCCGCACGTGTTCCGCCCGCTGCACGCGGCCACTCAGGGCAGATTGCAGGCGCCGCTGCAGGTTCGCGAGTTGCGCGCGCCGCTCACGCATCTGCGCCTGCGGGCTGCGCAGGCGGCGTGCGAGCCAGTCCACCGTTTGCGCGCGGCGATCCAGCTGGCGGCGGAATTGCGCCGACAGCGCATCCCAGTCGCGCGCGACGTCGCGCAGCATGCGCGCGCGGTCCGGGCTGACCAGCTCGGCGGCGCCGGTGGGCGTGGGCGCGCGCACGTCGGCGACAAAGTCCACGATGGTCACGTCGGTCTCGTGCCCGACGCCTGCCACGATCGGGATGGCCGACGCAGCGACGGCGCGCGCGACCGGCTCTTCGTTGAAGGCCCACAGGTCTTCAATGCTGCCGCCGCCCCGGCACAGGATGACGACATCGACCTCCGCCCGGCCATTGACCCGCTCGAGCATCGCGGCGATCCGCTCGGACGCCCCGGCGCCCTGCACCGGCACCGGATACACCACCACCGGCACATGCGGCGCACGTCGGCGCAGCGTAGTCAGCACGTCGCGCAGGGCCGCCGCCTGCAACGACGTCACCACGCCGATCGCCCGCGGATGCCGGGGCAGCGGCCGCTTGCGGCCCGCATCGAACAAGCCTTGCGCCTCCAGCGCGGCCTTCAGCCGCAGAAACGCTTCATAGAGGTTGCCCAGGCCTGCCCGCCGGATGGCCTCGACGCTCAGTTGCAGCTCGCCGCGCGCCTCGTACAGCGTCACCAGCGCCCGCACTTCGACGGCTTCGCCTTCGCGCGGCGTGAAATCGGCGTACTGGTTGCGCCCCTTGAACATCACGCAGCGAATCTGCGCGCCGGCGTCCTTCAGCGAGAAATACCAGTGCCCGCTCGCCGCGCGCGTGAAGTTCGAGATTTCGCCCCGCACCCAGCCCAGCGGGAAATTGCGTTCGAGCAGTCCGGCAATCCGTCGGTTGACGTCGCTGACGGACAGTACCTCCTGGGCACCCCGATTTGGTGCGACCGGTACGGGCGCGGGCGGCGCGGGCGAGGCAGCCGCAGCGGCAGGTGTGTCCATCCAGAACGGTCGGCGTGAAGACGGCGGCGAGGTCATGAGTGGTGGGAACGGCGCAAAACGATGAGGCTTCGGGGCAACTTCTACCTTGAATAGGGGAGACGAGCGGGGCGAAACGGCAGACCTGTCCACAGCATAGCGCCCTTGTCAAGCTTGACAGAGCCCAGGTGACGCGCTCTATGCATTTTTTCGCAAGCCATTGATTCTTATGGAAAAACGGCCTATGTCAAAATTTCAGCAACGCAAGTAATTTCGTTCTGCGTCAAGCATTTAGCGCAGGCGCCCCAAGGATGTTCACAAAGTTATCCACAGCCTCGCTGGAAAACCGTGGTGACGTGCCCGGGCAGTGGATAAATCGGCCTGGGAAATGCGCCCGACACCCTCGCTCCACCCTGCGACACGTCGGCAACACGCCGCTGCCCAAACTTTAAGCAACGCAAAGAACATCCTTTTGAATCAGTTACTTAAGAATCTTGTCCGGGCAATGTCCACAACCGCTCCACAAGACTGTCCCGGTCCGGTGTGGATTATCCCCCGCGCCCCCTGCTCCGGCCCGCTTTTTTTGCTCGAGTCCCGGCCGCACGCCCCTCTGCCTGTTTTTTAAGCAACCAAGAGAACGCCTTTTCCGATCAAGCACTTAGCTTGCTTGTCCGGGCAATGTCCACAACCCATCCACAAGACTGTCCCGTCGCGTTGTGGATTGTGCGCACCGCTTTCGCGTGACGGCCGCCTGAACGCGAGGCGCGCGTGTCGCAACGCCGCGCCATCGTGTTGCCGAGGCAGTTGCGACGCGCTAGAGTGCTGCCTGTTTTTGCCGCAACGGGCCGCGTTCGGGGACGCGGACGGCAAGAGCTGCAACCGGGCACATCTCCATCGCCCGGATCCCACTCCTTCCACAACGACAAAACGGGTTGTCCAGTGTTTTCCATCATCCAAGCCGCCGGCTGGCCGATCTGGCCGCTGTTGATCGCCTCGGTGCTCGCGCTCGCGCTCATCATCGAACGGTTCATCGCCCTGCAGCGCAAGAAGATCATTCCGCCCAAGGTGTATGACGAGGCGCTGAGCATCGCGCACCAGCGCAAGGCCACGCCGGAAGTGGTGAACACGCTGGAACAGGGCTCCCCGCTGGGCCGCGTGCTGGCCACCGCGCTGCGCCACGTGGTGCTGCATCCGAACACCACCCGCGACGCCGCCAAGGAAGTGGTGGAAGAAGCCGGCCAGAACGTTGCCCACCGCCTGGAGCGCTATCTGAATGCGCTCGGCACGATCGCGTCGGTGGCGCCGCTGATGGGCCTGTTCGGCACCGTGGTCGGCATGATCGAGATCTTCG
>NZ_LWRX01000124.1:0-339 GCF_001683835.1 Ralstonia sp. RL
CATTTCCGGTCGCCCGGCGTGCCGCCTAGTGTGGCCCCCCCTCGGCTACGCGGGCAGCGGTGGAGGCCGGGTTGTTGCTGCGCAGCCCGAAGCGGAAGACATCTTTCGAACAGACATCGATGCAACGCCCGCAATTGGTACAGCTCGGTGCCAGAATGACCGGACCGACCCCCTTGCCCTCGCCTTTGAGCGCGGGGCGGATGACCTGCGGTTCCGGGCAGACCGCGAAACAGTCCATGCAATCGTTGCAGGCACTGCGCTTGCTGGCCGTGACCCGCAGCGGACTCCACCGGCCGAGCAGGCTGTAGAACGCGCCAACCGGGCAGAGACGGCCGCACC
>NZ_LWRX01000197.1:0-3633 GCF_001683835.1 Ralstonia sp. RL
GCCGGCCAGGCCGGCGCAGGCGGCAGCGGCCGGCGCCACGCTGGAAGGCGTGGTGGAGCTCGATCCGGCGCTGCGCGCGCAGGCGGCGGATAGCGACACCGTGTTCATCTTCGCGCGCGCCGCGCAGGGCCCGCGCTTTCCGCTGGCGGTGCTGCGCAAGCAGGTGAAGGACTTGCCGGCGGCCTTCGTGCTGGACGACAGCATGAGCATGACGCCGGACGCCAAGCTGTCCGACTTCCCGCAGGTGGTGGTCAGCGCGCGCATCTCGAAGAGCGGGAACGCCACGCCGGGCGCCGGCGATCTGGAAGGCGTCATCGAGCCGGTGGCGCCGGGGGCGAAGAACCTGAAGATAAGAATCAACAAGCGTAACGGGTAATGGAAAAGAGGGGCAGGACATGAAACCGTTCATCATTGCCGGCGCGCTCAGTGCGGCGGCAGTGCTGCTGCCGCAGACGGCGCTCGCCGTCGACGCGGAGGCGGCGCAAAAGCTGACGCGGGCCGAGGGGTGCCTGCGTTGCCACGGCATCGACCGCGGCAAGGATGGCCCGGCGTACAAGGAGGTCGCCGCCAAGCACAGAGGCAAGCCGGACGCCGAGGCGAAGCTGACGCAGCATCTGAGCAGCGGGCACAAGGTGAAATTCCCGGATGGGCATGAAGAGGATCACAAGATCCCGAAGACCAAGGACCAGGAACAGATCCGGAACGTGATTCAGTGGATTCTGTCGCTGTAATAAACAAAAAATACTTCTGACCGCAAGGCGCCATAGCAGGCTGTTGAAAAACGTCGCGAGCGGGCCGAGATTGAGCGGGGGCGCCGAGCCCGAGGAGCACACGCGTACGAATGGTACGCAGAGCACCGCAGGCTGCAAGATCGGCCCGCGCAGTAGTTTTTCAACAGCCTGATAGAGCGCCAGCGCCGGTCAACGATGGGCAGGCTCAGGGAGAAAAAAATGAAAACTTGGCAGAAGCTTGCCATGTCGCTGGCGTTCGTCGCCAGCCTGGCCGGACTCGCTCCGGCCTTTGCCGCGGACGGCGCGGCGCAGCAGCAAATCGACAAATCGCGGGCGCAGGACGCGGTCTGCACCAAGTGTCACGACCAGTCCGAGGAAAGGCCGGTGCTGTCGATCTACAAGACGCGCCACGGCGTGAAGGCGGACGAGCGCACGCCGACCTGCCAGGGTTGTCACGGCAAGAGCGAAGACCACGTCACGAACTCCACCCATTCCTCGACCCGGCCGCCGGTGGAGGCCTTCAGCGCGCGCGGCAAGGCGGGCGCGAAGGACATCGAGTCCTGCCTCGGCTGCCACAGCAACATCCGGCGCTCGCACTGGGCCGGCGGCGCGCACGAGCGCTCCGGCATGGTGTGCACCAACTGCCACCAGATGCATACCGACCACGACAAGGTGCGCGACAAGCTGACCCAGCCGGAAGTCTGCTTTACCTGCCACAAGGAGCAGCGCGCGCTCTACATGCGGCCGTCGCGCCATCCGATCAAGGACGGCAAGATGGCCTGCTCCGACTGCCATAATCCGCACGGCGCGGCCGGACCCAACCTGCTGTTGCGCGACAGCGTGGTCGCCACCTGCTACACCTGCCACATGGAGAAGCGCGGCCCGTTCGTGCGCAACCATGCGCCGGTGCAGGAGGACTGCACCATCTGCCACAACCCGCACGGCTCGACCATGCCGAACCTGCTGAAGGCGCGCCCGCCCTTCCTGTGCCAGCAGTGCCATGAGCCGGCCACGCACCAGGGGCGCAGCGCGACGCTCTCCGGCTCCAACGCCAGTCCCGCGCAGGCGGCCAATACGCTGGCGCGCGGCTGCCTGAACTGCCACACCGATATCCACGGCAGCAACAATCCGGCCGACCGCGCCAACGCGCGCAGCTACCGCCGCTGACGAGAGACAGGGAGAACGAAAATGAACAAGCAGATGAGGTTTCCTCTCGCGGCGATGGCGGCCGCGCTTGCGGCGGCTTTCGGGCCGGCTTGCGCGCAGGAGGACGCGGAACTGGCCTGGCTGACCAGGCCATCCTCCACGGTGGCGATCGGCGCCGGCTATCTCAACAAGGATGCGCCGCAGTTCGGGCGCTACACCGGCCTGCGCGACGAAGGCGCGTACGGCCTGCTCGGCGTCGATCTGAACCGGCTCGACGAAAGCACGGGCACCTGGATCAGGTTCAAGGGCAACAACCTCGGCCTGGAAAGCCGCGACCTGCGCTTCACGCACGAACGCCAGGGCGACTGGGCATACTTCCTCGAATACAACGCCATGCCGCGCTACGAGCCGTACACGGCGAACACTGCGGTGCAGGGCACGGGAACGCCCCGGCTGACGATCCCGGGCACGGCCGCCGCCGTCGAAACGCCGGTGCAACTGAAGATGAAGCGCGAGGCGCTCGGCGCCGGCTTCACCAAGCAGCTCGGCGGCGGCTTCGACCTGGTGGTGCGGGCGAAGAGCGAGGACAAGGATGGCGCGCGCATTTTCTCGCGCGGCACGGGAACCAATGCGTTCGAATTCACGCCCGAACCCATTCACTCGACCACCCGTCAGCTGGAGGCGATTCTCGGTTACTCCGGCCCGAAATTGCAGATGTCGGCCATCTACTACGGCACGGCCTACGACAACCACAACACCTCGCTGTCTCTGGCCGGCGGCAATACGGCCGCATTCAGCGGGAGCAACGCGCTCAGCCCGATCTCCTTGCCGCCCGGCTCGCAATCGCACCAGCTCGCGCTCGACGGCGGCTACAGCTTCACTCCGTCCACGCGCGGCTCGTTCAAGGTGGCGTACACCCGGGCCACGCAGAACGACACCTTCATTTCCGGCGTGCCGCTGGCGGCCGGCATTGCGCCGGACGGCAACCTCGGCGGCCGCGTCGACACCACGCTGCTGCAGCTGGGCGTGTCGGCGCATCCGCTCTCCCGACTGTCGCTGGTGGCCGACCTGCGCCATGAAAACCGCGACGACAAGACGCCGGTGCGCCTGTATACCGTCACCGGCGTGACGCCCGGCTCGACCTTCAACGGCGAAAATCAGCCGGTCTCCGTCAAGACCACCAGCGGCAAGCTGGAGGCGACTTACCAGTTTCCGTCGTCGCTGCGGCTGACCGGCGGCATCGACTACGACGTGAAGGATCGGAACACGAGCGCGGTACGTTCCGTCAGCTTCCGCGACCGGACCGAGGAAACCTCGTACCGCGTGGCGCTCAAGCGCACCGTGGCGGAAACCGTGACCGGTTCCATCGCCTACATCCGCAGCGAGCGCAACGGCTCCGATTTCCTGACCAACGTGCTCAACAGCGGCGCCGCCGGCGTCAACCTGATCGCGCCGCTGAACCTGGCGGACCGCGAACGCGACAAGGTGCGCCTGTCGCTCGCCTGGACGCCGACGAACGACCTTTCATTGCAGTTCATGGCGGACCAGACGCGCGACGACTACGGCACGCGCACCGCCGACAGGTTCGGCCTGCGCGACGGCTCGTCGCAGAACTACGCCATCGATGCATCCTATGCGTTCGCCGACGAATGGCAGGCGAGCGCCTGGATATCGAAGAACGACACCGTCGCCAACCGCGCTTCGCGCATCTCGCCGACGAATCCCTGGAGCGCGAAGCTCGAAAACAACAGCAATT
>NZ_LWRX01000032.1:0-2285 GCF_001683835.1 Ralstonia sp. RL
ACGTGATCGCCGCCGGCATCATCCCGGCCGGCCTGGAAATGATGGACAAGACTTGCGTCAATGCGCGCATGGTCGCGCGCGCCTTGTCGATGGACGGCACCTGCACCGGCGAGCATGGCGTGGGCCTGCACAAGATGGATTTCCTGGTGCAGGAACATGGCAGCGATGCCATCGAGACAATGCGCGTGCTGAAGCACGCATTTGATCCCAAGAACATATTGAACCCCGGTAAAATTCTCTCCTGGTAGAGAATTTGTCCGCCAAGCGCATGCATTAGCAGGCTGTTGAAAAACGTCGCGAGCGGGCCGAGATTGCAGCCGAGGAGCACACGCGTACGAATGGTACGCAGAGCACCGCAGGCTGCAAGATCGGCCCGCGCAGTAGTTTTTCAACAGCCTGTTAGGGCAGATTCCCGGCTCCCTCAGTGAAGGAACTCCTCCCCATGGCCATCCGCCTGCCTCCGGTTCACGCGCTGTCCGCTTTCGAAGCGGCTGCCCGCCTTGGTTCTTTTGCCGTTGCCGCCGACGAGTTGTGCATCACGCCGTCGGCGCTGTCGCACCGCATCCGCCTGCTGGAGGATTTCGTCGGCGAACGCCTGTTCCTGCGCGACGGCCGCACCGTCACCCTGTCGGAGTTCGGGCGCCGCTATCTGGACGTGGTGCGCGCCGCATTGCGCACGCTGACCGATTTCCCGCTGCCGCACCGCAGCGCGCCGGCGCAGCCGCGCATCAAGGTCACGGTGCCGCCGACCTTCGCGCGCTGCCTCTTGGTGCCGCGCCTGGCGGAATTCGCCGCGCAGCATCCGGAGATCGTGATCGAGCTGTTCCTGTCGGTGCCGCTGTACGATCTGGCGCTGTCGGAGAGCGATGTCGAGGTGCGCTTCGGCGCCGGCAAGTATCCGGATATCTTGACCGAAAAGCTGTACGAGGAACCGACCTTCGCGGTGGCGAGTCCGGCGTATCTGGAAAAAATCGGCGGCCTGAAGACGCCGGCCGACCTGCAGAAGGCCACCCTGCTGCGCTCCGCGCTGGAGCCGTGGCAGCCGTGGTTCGAGGTGGCCGGGCTGGACTGGCCGGAGCCGTCGACCGGGCTGCGTCTGGATGACCTCGGGCTGCTGCTGGAAGCGGTGCGCCACGGATACGGCGTGGGACTGACGCGCCAACATTTCGTGCAGGACCTGATGACCAAAGGCGAAATCGTGCATCTGTTCCCGGATGTGCAGTTGAAGACGCCGCCGCATGCGTACTACGTCGTGTATGAGCAGGGCGCGCGCGAGCGCCCGGAAGTTTCCGCCTTCATCGACTGGCTGCTGACGACGTTCGGCAGTCTGTAATCCGGTTCATCGCGCCCGTGGGCGCCGGCCGCCACGCGTGAAAAGATTTCACGCGACGGGGCAATGTTTTTCAGCCCGCCAGGCACGCGCGGCCGCCCCGCCGGCGCGCGTTTTCGCTACACTCTTCCCCTACTGGACAAGCAGGAAGCAGACATGAATGCTCCATCGAAACCCGCCTTCACCATCGAGCGGCAGCGTGAAGTCGTCACAGCATTGCGCAAGGTACTGCCCGATCATTGCATCTTGTATAACGAGGAAGATACCCGGCCTTATGAGTGCGACGGTTTGTCGGCCTACCGGCAGCTGCCGATGGTCGTGGTGCTGCCCGAAACCGAGGCGCAGGTGGTCGCCATCCTCAACCTCTGCCGCGAACTGAAGGTGCCGATCGTGCCGCGCGGCGCCGGCACCGGTCTGTCCGGCGGCGCGATGCCGATCGCCGACGGCGTGGTGCTGTCGACCGCGAAGTTCAACAGGCTGATCAAGCTCGATCCGTATTCGCGTACCGCGGTGGTGCAGCCGGGCGTGCGCAATCTGGCGATCTCGGACGCGGCCGCGCCCTACGGCCTGTACTACGCGCCCGATCCGTCGTCGCAAATCGCCTGCACCATCGGCGGCAACGTCGCGGAAAACTCCGGCGGCGTGCATTGCCTGAAGTACGGCCTGACCGTGCACAACGTGCTGCGCGTGCGCATGGTCACGATCGACGGCGAGATCGTCGAACTCGGCGGCGGCGCGCTCGATGCGCCCGGCCTCGACCTGCTGGCGGTGTTCATCGGCTCCGAAGGCATGCTCGGCGTGGTGACCGAAGTGACGGTCAAGCTGGTGCCCAAGCCGCAGACCGCGCGCGTGATCATGGCGTCGTTCGATTCGGTGGTGAAGGGCGGCGATGCGGTCGCCAACGTGATCGCCGCCGGCATCATCCCGGCCGGCCTGGAAATGATGGACAAGACTT
>NZ_LWRX01000031.1:0-1923 GCF_001683835.1 Ralstonia sp. RL
CTGCCCGGTCGCGGGCCTGATCGTCGCCTGGCTGCTCGATGGCGTGCTGACGCTTACACCCGATCAGCGCGGTCAGATGTACCTGTTCGCGTCGCTGCCGCCGGCCGTGTTCTGCTTCATGGTGGCCGAGCAGTACAAACAGGAGCCGGACAAGGTCGCGTCGATCGTGTTGCTCGGGAACTTGGCGGCGCTGGCCTTCGTGCCGGCGGGACTGTGGCTGGGATTGCGGACCTGAGTTATTCCGTCTGAGTTATTCCGTCGGTCGCACGTCGAACCTGTCATCCGGCAGCGAGGCGTCGTCCGCCTCGCTCACGTTCACATCGTTGACCACGGCAGCGGCAGGGCCGCGCCGTGACCACGCGATGATCTTTTCCAGCGCCGCATTATCGCCGCGCACCAGCGCTTCCACCGAGCCGTCGCGCCGGTTGCGCACCCAGCCGCACAGCCGCAACGCGCGCGCCTGCGCCTCGAACGACGCCCGGTAGCCGACGCCTTGCACCAGGCCGGTGATGACGAGATGTTTGGCCATGCGTTCCTCCTGACGCTTACTTTTTCTTCAGCATCGGCGCCAGATACTTACCGGTGAAGCTCACCGGGCTCTTCGCGACATCTTCCGGCGTGCCGGTCGCGATGATCTGCCCGCCGCCGGCGCCGCCTTCCGGGCCGAGGTCGACGATCCAGTCGGCGGTCTTGATCACGTCCAGGTTGTGCTCGATGATCACCACCGTGTTGCCCTGGTCGCGCAGGCGGTGGATCACTTTCAGCAGCAGGTCGATGTCGTGGAAGTGCAGGCCGGTGGTCGGCTCGTCCAGGATGTACAGCGTGCGGCCGGTGTCGCGCTTGGACAGTTCCAGCGACAGCTTCACGCGCTGCGCCTCGCCGCCGGACAGGGTGGTGGCGCTCTGCCCCAGGCGGATGTAGCCGAGGCCGACGTCGAGCAGCGTCTGCAGCTTTCTCGCCACCACCGGCACCGGCTTGAAGAACTCGTGCGCTTCCTCGACCGTCATCTCCAGCACTTCGTGGATGTTCTTGCCCTTGTACTGCACTTCCAGCGTCTCGCGGTTGTAGCGCTTGCCGTGGCAGACGTCGCACGGCACGTACACGTCGGGCAAAAAGTGCATCTCGACCTTGATCACGCCGTCGCCCTGGCAGGCTTCGCAGCGCCCGCCTTTGACGTTGAACGAGAAGCGCCCGGCGCTGTAGCCGCGCTCTTTTGCGGTCGGCACCGTCGCGAACAGGTCGCGGATCGGCGTGAACACGCCGGTATAGGTGGCCGGATTGGAGCGCGGGGTGCGGCCGATCGGCGCCTGGTCGACCGCGATCACCTTGTCGAAATGCTCCATGCCGTGGATCGATTCATACGGCGCGGGTTCCGTCTGCGAGCCGTACAGATGGCGCGCGGCGGCGTGGTACAGGGTGTCGTTGACCAGCGTCGATTTGCCCGATCCCGACACGCCGGTCACGCAGGTCAGCAAGCCGACCGGTAGCTCCAGCGTGACATGCTTGAGGTTGTTGCCGGACGCGCCGGAAATGACGAGCTGGCGCTCCGGATCGGGCGCGGTGCGCTGCTTCGGCACGTGGATCGCGAGCGTGCCGTTCAGGTATTTCGCGGTCAGCGACTTCTTGCTTTTCAGGATGTCGTTCAGCGGCCCTTGCGCGATCACCTCGCCGCCATGCACGCCGGCGCCGATGCCCATGTCGACGATGTAGTCGGCGCAGCGGATCGCGTCTTCATCGTGCTCGACCACCAGCACGCTGTTGCCGATGTCGCGCAGGTGCTTCAGGGTGGCGATCAGGCGGTCGTTGTCGCGCTGGTGCAGGCCGATCGACGGCTCGTCCAGCACGTACATCACGCCGGTCAGTCCCGAACCGATCTGCGACGCCAGGCGGATGCGCTGCGCCTCGCCGCCGGACAGCGTGTCC
>NZ_LWRX01000229.1:0-33365 GCF_001683835.1 Ralstonia sp. RL
AAGTAACCAAAGAAAGGCGCGCCCGAGATGGCGACCCCCTCCTTGGATTTTTGTTGCGGGGAGGGAGGGGAGCCAAACTCGCTGCGCTCAGACAAGGCTCCCCTCTTTATCCTCCCCGCAACAAAAATCCAAGGCGCCATCTAGGGCAGGAACGTCAAAGGCCACCACGACGGTGTGCTGGCCAGGGTGGCCCTTGCTTTTGCTGTTGTTGCTCGCTTTGCTTCGCGTTGTGTTGTTGGTGCCTGCTGCGCTCGTGCTTGATGGTCTGGCCTTTGACGTTCCTGCCCTATGCGGCGCCTTTCTTTGCTTACTTTCTTTGGCAAGACAAAGAAAGTGAGTCGGCCGCGCCGTCACGGTCTCGTGGTACCTCGATGCGGATCGGTCCGTCCTCGGTCAGCACCGTCTTGGCGCCCGTGCCGTTGCGCTGGTTGGTGACGGTGGCCGGTTTGGCCGCACCTGGCCGATAGCCGAGATGATGGTTCATCTCGCCACCCAGCGCCCGCTCGATCAGGGCCTTCTTAAGGGCCAGCGTGGCAGCATTGATGGCTTCGGCCGTCATCGGGCCGTTGCCGAACTGTTCGAGCAGTTCGGCGGGGATCGCCGGCAGATCGGCCGGCTTGGTCTTCGGTTTGCCAGGCATAAGGTCTCCTTGGGAGCATGTTATGCCTTGAACACGAAATTACTGACAGCCCCTGTTATGCCTTGAACACGAAATTGCTGACAGGCCCGGGAACGAAACAGAGGCCAACGCCCAACACCAAAACCAAAAGCCAACCAACCCAAACCAAAATTCAGGCAGCCTCCGCCACCGGATGCCTCTGCTTCCGATAAAGAAAATCCAACACCGCCGTCCGGCAAGCGTGATAAGCCGCATCCTCCGCCAACGCCATCCGGTCCCGCGGCCGCGGCAAATCCACCGTCAACACTTCGCCAATCGTCGCAGCCGGCCCATTCGTCATCATCACGATGCGATCCGCCAGCAGCACCGCTTCATCCACATCGTGGGTCACCATCACCACCGTGCTGCCGGTCGCCGCCACGATCTTCAGCAGCTCATCCTGCAGATGCGCCCGCGTGAGCGCGTCCAATGCCCCAAACGGCTCATCCATCAGCAACACCTTCGGCTCCATGGACAACGCTCGCGCAATGCCCACGCGCTGCTTCATCCCGCCCGAGATTTCGTGCGGATGCTTCTGCTCGGCATGCGACAAGCCCACCAGCGCCAGCGCCGCATGCGTGCGCTCACGCAGTTGCGCCTTGGTCTCGGTCTTGCCGAAGACGCGCTCGACGGCGAGATACACGTTGTCAAAGCACGTGAGCCACGGCAACAGCGAGTGGTTCTGAAACACCACCGCGCGATCCGGTCCCGGCCCGGCAATCTCGCGCTCGGCGAGGATCAATCCACCCGTGGTCGGCCGCGTGAGGCCGGCAATGAGATTGAGCAACGTCGACTTACCGCACCCCGAGTGCCCGATGAGCGCGATGCACTCACCGCGCGCCACCGTCAGGTCGATGTCGCGCAGGGCGACGAACGGGCCGCGCTTGGTCTTGAACGTCTGCCCGACGTTTTCAATGCGCAGGAATTTGTCTGTCATGGCGCTCCCCCCAATGTCCTCAAACCGCGTCGTACGAGAAGCGCCGCGCAATCGCCAGCAGCGCGTGCTCGAGCAGCAAGCCCACCACACCAATCACGAAGATGGCGAT
Organism: Ralstonia sp. RL; assembly: GCF_001683835.1. Lineage (NCBI taxonomy): Bacteria > Pseudomonadati > Pseudomonadota > Betaproteobacteria > Burkholderiales > Burkholderiaceae > Ralstonia > Ralstonia sp. RL. The sequence continues at coordinate 1,705 of NZ_LWRX01000229.1, forward strand.
GACGATGTGCTCGACCTTCAGGTTGTTCCACTCGTCCCACAGCCAGAAGCCGATGCCGACGCCGCCGGTGAGCATCTCCGCCGCCACGATGACCAGCCACGCCGTGCCGATGGACAGCCGCACGCCCGTCAGCATGTACGGCAGCACCGCGGGAAACAGCACGCGCGTGAACACCTTCCATTCGGACAGGTTCAGCACACGGGCCACGTTCAGGTAGTCCTGCGGCACGCGCGTCACGCCCACGGCAGTGTTGATCACCATCGGCCAGATCGAGCAGATGAAGATCGCCCAGATGGCTGCCGGGTTGGCGGACTTGAACAGCAGCAGCCCGATCGGCAGCCACGCCAGCGGCGATACCGGCCGCAGCAGGCTGATGATGGGCGAGGCCATCGCATTGAGAAACGCAAAGCGCCCGATCAGGAAGCCCGCCGGAATGCCGATGACGGCCGCCATGCCGAAGCCCGCACCCACGCGTGCCAGCGAGGCCAGCACGTTCCAGCCTACGCCCTGGTCATTCGGGCCATTGCGATAGAACGGATCGGCAAACAGCGCAACGGCCGCTTTCCACGTCACCGCCGGTGTCGGCAATGCGGCGATGGCCGTGGCAATGCCTTGCCACGCCAGCACAAACAGCACCAAGCCCAGCACCGGCGGAAAGCCGCGCACCACGGCGGCGACAAGCCAGTCGCGCGCAACGAACCGGCGACGTTCAGGGGCGGCGTCGGACTGCACGCCGGACAACGTTTTGACGAGCGTGTTCATGTCGGGCTCCATCGATGTGAGGGACCGCAATCAGAAATTCGGAAGGCCGGAGGCGTCAGGCTTTCAGCTTGAAGCCGTCCGCATACGCGGCGGGGTTCTTCGCATCCCACACCACGCCGTCGATCAACTTGGCCGTGCGCATCTCGCTCTTGGGCAGCGGCGTGCCGGTGGCGGCTGCCGCCTGCTTGAAGATGTCGATGCGGTTGACCTGCTTGGCGACGGCCAGGTAATCCGGATGCGCCTTCAGCAGCCCCCAGCGCTTGTGCTGCGTGAGGAACCACATGCCGTCCGACAGGTACGGGAAGTTGACCGCGCCGTCGTGGTAGAAGCGCATCGGGTCCGGGTCGTCCCAGGTCTTGCCCAGGCCATTGGTGTAGCGGCCGAGCATGCGGTCGAGAATGATGTCCATGTCGGTGTTGACGTAGGACTTGGCGGCGATGGTCTCGGCCGTCTTGCGGCGGTTCGACGCCGACGCATCGATGAACTTGCTCGCTTCCAGCACTGCGGCGGTGAGCGCACGCGCGGTGTTCGGATACTTCTGCACGAACTCGGCCGTGGTGCCGAGCACCTTCTCGGGGTGGTCTTTCCAGATGGCCTGTGTTGTCTCGGCGGTAAAGCCGATGTTGTCTGCAATCGCGCGGGCACCCCACGGCTCGCCCACGCAGTAGCCATCCATGTTGCCCACGCGCATGTTCGCGACCATCTGCGGCGGCGGCACGGTGATCGCCTTCGCCTCCTGCAGCGGGTGGATGCCGTGCGCGGCCAGCCAGTAATACAGCCACATCGCATGCGTGCCGGTCGGGAAGGTCTGCGCGAACACATATTCGCGCTTGTCTTTCGCCATGACGGCCTTCAACGACGCGCCATCCTTGACGCCCGCGTCCTTGAGCTTGGACGACAGCGTGATCGCCTGGCCGTTGTTGTTGAGCGTCATCAGCACGGCCATGTCTTTCTTGGGGCCGCCAATGCCGAGCTGCACGCCGTAGATCAGGCCGTACAGCACGTGCGCCGCATCCAGGTCGCCCGATACGAGCTTGTCGCGCACGCCCGCCCACGAGGCTTCTTTCGACGGCGTGATCTTGATGCCGTACTTCTTGTCGATGCCCAGCGTGGAGGCCATGACCACCGAGGCGCAGTCCGTGAGGGGGATAAAGCCCACCTTCAGCTCCGTCTTCTCGGGCGCATCGGAGCCGGCGGCCCAGGCCCCGGCACGCACCAGCGGATCGATCAATGCCACGGCACTGCCTCCTGCAATGGTCGCCGCGGCTTTCATGATGCTGCGGCGTTTCGGGTTGATCGGGTTGACGAGAGCGTCGGTCTTGTCTGGCGCGGCCATCCATGGCTCCAAAGAAAAAGCGTCCCGACGCGCGACCGCCGCCCATCCGGAAGAGGGGCGCGCTGCCGTGCATCGGGACGCCGTTGTCCCGTGCCGGTACCCACGTTGGCACCGGCTTCGCAGCGACACTTGCAAGGGGTATGCCAACGTTGACCGATGCATGCTGGCGTTCCGAGTTCGGAACTCGGCGTGCGAGGCTTTTAGCTCGGCGGTTGAGCTTCGGAACGCCACGTGGGGGGGCGGAACGCCGCGCGCGACTGGTGCGTTTCCAGCGCCGGAGTTGTGCGACGCACCAAAACTGGGCGGTGGTCCGACCGCTCAGCCGGCCATCACGTCGATCACGCGTTGGGCGGCTTCGACGAGCTTGATGTTGCGGTCCATCGCCATCTTGCGCAGGCGCTTGAAGGCGTCGTCTTCCGACAGGTTCATCTGCTTCATCAGCAGGCCCTTGGCGCGCTCGAGCACCTTGCGCTCGGCGAGTTGCGTCTTGGCGTTGTCCAGCTCGGCGCGCAGTTCGCGTTCGTGCTCGAAGCGCGCGTAGGCCACGTCCAGCACCGCCTTGACGCGCGTGGGCTTGATGCCGTCGACGATGTAGGCGGTGATGCCGGCGGCGAAAGCGGCCTTGATGCGCTCGGCGTCGTCGTTGTCGGTGAACAGTACGATGGGGCGCGGTGCGTGCTGCGTGGCCACGCAAACATGCTCGATGGTGTCCCGCGCGGCCGATTCGGAGGCGACGATCACCATGTCCGGTTGCGCCTGCGCAATGCGGTCGGGCAGGGTGAGGTCCGCGTCGGCGACACCCACGTCGACAAAGCCGGCTTCGGCCAGGCCGGCACGGATCAGCTCGAGGTTGATCTGCTCGGCGTCCAGCGGATCCCGCACCAGCAGCACGCGCATCGGCGCGGCCGGGTGGGATGCGGCGAGCGAGGCGGGCGGGGTGGGCGGTTTCACATGCATGGTGCAGGAAGGTGCGTTTTGCACACCACTCATGCAAGAACCGCGCCGACCCGGGGCGGGTGTATCCTCGCAAACGCGTCGGTCGCCGGGGGTGCGGTGGCCGTGTCCCCGTGAGTTCCTGTTCCATTCCAGCTTAGTCCGAGGAGACCTGCATGACCGATTTCGTTGTCACCCCGCCCGCCGTCAACGGTATTCCGGTGCGTGGCGGGCAAGGCCAGTTTCCGGTGCGCCGCGTGTACTGCGTCGGCCGCAACTACGCCGCCCACGCGCGCGAGATGGGCTCCGACCCCGACCGCGAGCCGCCGTTCTTCTTCTGCAAGCCCGCCGACGCCGTGCGCTACGTCGCCGACGGCGAGACGGGCCAGTTCGTCTACCCCACCGAGACCAAGGACTGCCACTACGAGATCGAGCTCGTGGTCGCCATCGGCACGGGCGGCCGCGATATCGCCGTGGAAACCGCAGCCAACCATATCTACGGTTACGCCATCGGCCTGGACATGACGCGCCGCGACTTGCAGAACGCCGCCAAGAAAGGCGGCCGCCCGTGGGAGACCGGCAAGGCGTTCGACGGCTCGGCGCCCATCGGCCCGATCGTGCCGGCCAAGGATGTGGCGCATCCGGACAAGGGCGCCATCACGCTGTCGGTCAACGGTCGCGAACACCAGCGCGGTGACCTGTCGGACCTGATCTGGTCGGTGCCGGAAACCATTGCGTACCTGTCGCGCCTGTTCGAGCTGCGCCCCGGCGACCTGATCTACACCGGCACGCCCGAAGGCGTTGGCCCGGTGGTCGTCGGCGACCTGATGGTCGGCAAGATCGACGGCGTGGGCGAACTGCACGTCAAGGTCATTTGATAGACGCGACAGAAGAGTCAGAAGCCATGTCGATCAAGCTGTACAACTATTTCCGCAGTTCGGCGTCGTTCCGCGTGCGTATCGCCCTGGAGATCAAGGGCGTGCCGTACGAATACGCGCCGGTGCACCTGCTCAAGGGCGAGCAACTGGCGCCCGAGTTCGTCAAGCTGAACCCCGATGCGCTGGTGCCCGTGCTGTGCGACGGCAACGACGTCCTGAACCAGTCGTTGGCGATCGTCGAATACCTGGAAGAGACGCATCCGGAGCCCACGCTGCTGCCAGGCTCGCCCAGCAATCGTGCGCACATCCGCGCGATCGCATTGGCGATTGCCTGCGAGATCCATCCGCTGAACAATCCGCGCGTGCTGAAGTATCTGAAGAGCACGTTCAACGTGGAAGAAGAGGCTCGCAACGACTGGTATCGCTACTGGGTGAAGCTGGGGTTTGCGGCACTGGAGACGCGGCTGTCACAGTCTCCGCTGACGGGCACCTATTGCGTGGGCGAAACGCCGACGCTGGCCGACCTGTGCCTCGTGCCGCAGGTGTTCAACGGCAAGCGGTTCGATGTGGCGGTGGAGGATTACCCCACGCTTGCGCGCATTTTTGAGCACTGTATGGCGCAGGAGGCGTTTCAAAAGGCTGCGCCTGCGGCGCAGCCGGATGCGGCGTGATTGAGATGTGAGGCGTCGCGGTGGCGGCGCTTTTTTTTGTCGCAGGAGTCAGCGCACTTTGATGTTGGATCTTACTCGTGAGCCTGGACTCGTATTGCGGATTGCTCGACCCATCCTTCCAGACTTCAGCTCGGCAAGCGATCACTCCTGAATCTCGAATTGAAACGGGATTTCCGGCTGCACAAATCGGACCTGAACCTCTTTCTGGATTGGCACAAAACGCTGGCCCTCAAAGGTGTAATACGACAGCAGCAAGCCTGCTCGGTTTTCTTGCTGTGCGTCGAGCAGATACGTGTTCTTGGGGAAGGCAACCTTGCCATGGTCGGTCACCGTGACCGCCCTGCACGACGAGAGCAAGCTCGGCAGGTGCAGGAACGTCGCTTTGCCACGCAGCGCCAATGGGTCGAGCAGCAGATAGGTCTGTGTATGTCGGTTGGCTTCGCCTGAGCCTGAGCTTGCCCCATCCACGCAAAGCGCGGCTGGATGGACAGTGGTCCTTGGAACCAGAAATACGCTTGCGCCTGGGGGGTAGATGTCTGTTGGGTGCTCTCCAGGCAAGGTCTTCGCTCGGTCAAAGCGGCGGATGACTCCATTGACTGTGATGCGATCTGGCGCAATTTCAACGCGCAAAGGCTTTCCTTCCAGAGAGGCTCGAAGTTTCACATAGCTACCGGGTCGTCCCTGCGCAGCATAGGTGGAGCCGTGGTCGAACTCGATTGGTTCACCGAAAAGTTTGTGAGGTCGCGAGACGTAGAAGCTGTCATAGTCTTCGAATATCTCAGCGCTGGCATTCGTCATTAGGGCCATCGCTGCTGTAGCCAACATCACGGAAACTTTCATCGGTACGCCTTCGCCGCTGTGGCGCTGAACTGGGCTGAAACGTGAGGTGAATATCAGACGACTCACTGCGTGTTGATCGAGATGATTTTGATCGTCGGCTTACTTCGGCCTCGTTCCGTGATGCCGCTGATCCAAACCTGGCCGTTCCCGATCATGATGCCCCGGTAGCTCACGAACACATCCTCAAATCGTTGTGCTTCGATCGCGTCCTTCAACCGTTTTTTCTTGACCCGCTTCCGCATTGAGGACAGCCAAGCTCGCTTATCTCTTGGTAGGCATGTCGCCGTCAGAGCAGCACGGGTTGGGGCACGCAGGCAAGATCGAAATTTCGACTCGCCGTCCGTTTCCTACATCATCTGACCGGTAGACGCCGTAGTGTTCATCCACCGGCACTTGGTTGAAGTGTTGGGTTTTCAGGATGGACACGACGGCTTGTAAGCGTGCTTTTGCCAGCGCACGCGCGTTACGCTCATGGTCTTCTGCCCGCCCATCGACCTGAAGCACCTCTTGCGTCGGATACTTGATGCGCTGATCTACCAACCAATTCGCTAAGCGAAGTATTTCCGACGAAGATACCGCAGCGGAACCCGAAGAAAAGTACACATCAAAATTCTGACCTGGCATGCAGGCATACGTGACGCCGGCACTCAAGAGCAGAAACGCCGCCAGCGTATTTCTAATCTTCATAGATGACATAACCGGCAATGCTATCGGCGTTCTGGAGCGTGATCTCCGGGTTGGATTTCGCAAGGTCTCGGCACTTCCTCATGAAGTAAACAGCATCTCCGGTGTTCATGGTGTCGTGGAAGTGCGATACCTCATGTATTAGCGTAGATACCTGCGAGTCCATGCTGTAGGCAAAGTCTCGTAGCTCGCAGAAATCCGAATGAATGGCGATCGTATGCGTTGCCGTATCGGGTGCGCATACCTCTGCGACAACCCCGAGTTTTCTCTTTGAGTCTGAAACGCAGCCGACATGCGCCATGGCCGCCCCAGAATAGCGAACAAAATTGTTTGGAGTTAGCCCGGCGAGTCTATGACGTATGCGGGCAAGTCCACCGGCGAGATAGTCCCGCGTTACAACGTCGCTATTACGGAACCACTGGGCGACGCGAACCCGCGCGGCGGTAGACCATCCTGCTAATTCGGTTAGGCGCTTATCGATAAGCGACACAGCTTTGTCTCGTCGTTGCATGACCATCTGAGCGAACTCCGCGTTGCTCATGTTGGGGCAGATCAATTGGGGATCGTCTTCAAGCGTCGATTTCTGATCTGTCTCTTTGAGCGACGATGAGGGCAACGGCACCCGGTTATGGCCTCCCAGCGGCGCGGTGAAGGCTGATTTCGCACTCACCGAAACGAGCATTCCACTGCCAGCTCGATTCACCGCAACCCGAAACTTATCCGTCGAAGCAATGGCGCGAGGGGGACTGGCGCATTTGCAGAAGATCCACGCACCTTGAATGGCGAGCTGGCGACCGCTCGGAAGCCCGAACGCTGGGTAGGCATCATTGACTAGGTAGCCCACGGATTTGCAGGCTGGGCAAGTTGCCAGATCCCCTTCCGCAGCCACCTCTTTGCCGTGGAACCGCATCCTGCCGGTGGCAGTTATGACGCCACCCGTCGTAGTTAAGTCACCATGCCTAAGGCCGGGGCGCATGTCTTCCATGATCGGGCCCCTCAGATCGCGCTGTCGGTCGCCGGCTCCGGACGGTACGCCGGGTCAAGCAGGCCGATGATGGGCGCGTCCGCCGGTTCATCGAAAGTCAGGGCCGTGACTGGCGACGAAACAATGGTGTCGCCGTCGCTCAGTGGGCTGCCAATGATTGCAACGGGACGATCGTCGTCCACCATCGCCATGCCCGCGCCCGCGGTAATGGCAGCCACGCTGCCGTCTGGGTAGACAGCTTCATCGCCCACGAGCAGGAGCGTGTGCCCGCTGTCTCGGATGCTGCTGGAGCCCTGAATGATCTCGCCGCCGTTGGATGTCTTCGCGCCGTTGAACGCCGCAACGTAGACCTTGCCGGATTGTGTGTCTTGCATCTGCCATCTCCACATGAGAGCACTTCGCTGAAGTGCTCCATTGGAGCAGCGCCATGCGCTGAATCTCAATCAGACAATTCCAATTCGGTGGGTACTCGAAATTAGCGTAGGGGGCATGCTGATCGGAGGGCGACTAGTTGAGCCTTAACGCATGTGATGTGCTGGTAAATGCGGAGCGCGATAAGTTCGACCGCAAATAGAAACGCCCTGAACAATTCAGGGCGTTTCTGTGCAACAAGGTTTCGCAGGACGTTATCCCAACAGCGCATCCGCAAACTCGCGCGCCGAAAACGGCTGCAGATCCTCCACCTGCTCGCCCACGCCAATGAAGTACACCGGCACCGGACGCTGCCGTGCGATCGCAGCGAGGATGCCGCCCTTGGCGGTGCCATCGAGCTTGGTGACGATCAGCCCCGTGAGGCCCAGCGCATCGTCGAACGCCTTCAGCTGCGCCAGCGCGTTCTGGCCGGTGTTGCCGTCGATCACGAGCAGCGTTTCGTGTGGGGCCGTCGCCATGGCCTTGCCGATCACGCGGCGCACCTTCTTCAGCTCTTCCATCAGGTGCAACTGCGTCGGCAGGCGGCCCGCGGTGTCGGCCATGACGATGTCGATGCCGCGTGCACGTGCGGCGTTGACTGCGTCGTAGATGACCGCGGCCGGGTCGCCGGATTCCTGCGCGACGACCGTCACGTTGTTGCGCTCGCCCCAGATGACGAGCTGCTCGCGCGCGGCGGCGCGGAAGGTGTCGCCCGCTGCCAGCAGCACCGATTGACCGTAGGTCTGGAAGTGCTTGCACAGCTTGCCGATGCTGGTCGTCTTGCCGGCACCGTTGACGCCCGCAATCATGATGACCATTGGCTGTTCGCGGCCGAGCACCATGGTCTTTTCCAGCGGGTGCAGCAGCTCGACCAGCAGGTCGCGCAGGGCGGTCTTGACGCCCTCGGCGGTTTCGATGCGCTCGGCCTTGATGCGGCGGCGCAGTTCGCCGAGCAGGTATTCGGTGGCATCGACGCCGGCGTCGGCCATCAGCAGCGCGGTCTCGAGTTCTTCGAACAGCGCTTCGTCCACCTTCACGCCGACGAACAGCGTCGTGAGGTTCTTGCTCGTCTTCGACAAGCCTGAGCGCAGGCGTGACATCCAGCCCTTGCGTCCCTGTTCGATGATGGCCGGCGTAGGCACGGTTTCGATATCGCCGGCCTGCATGTCGAGCGCGGGCGGCGCGGCTGGCGTGTCGGGCACGGCCACCGGTGCGACTGGCGTGGCCGGCGTTGGTGCGGCGGCGGGTGTCGGGACCTGCGTTTCGACGGGCGCGGATGCCGGCGCTTGCGGGGCGGCCGGTTCGGGTGCCGGAGCGCCGCCAAAGCCCAGGCGCGAGAGCCAGCCCGGGCGGGCGTCTTCCGTGGCTGGCGGCGTTGGCATGGAGGCGCTGGCGTCGGGCGTGACAACCGCGGCCGGTGTGTCTGCCGCAGGGGTCGGTACGGCCGTAGCGGACGTCGGCGCCTGTGCGGGCTCGGGAGCGGCTGCGAGGGCGGATTCGGCGGCCGGTTGGGGCTCCGCCTTGCGCTTTTTCCAGAAACTAAACATCGCGGGGGCGGGTCTATTCGCCGTTAGAATCAATCGTCGAATTTTATCAGACGGCCCCTTATGCGCTCTTCCACGCGAATCGTTTCAGACCGGGCGCGGCTACGCACTTCGCAATTGGCTGCGATGGCCCTCGCCGCGGGGCTGCTGGCTGGTCAGGCCGGCGCGCAGGCGCTGGCTGCCGCGCCAGCCCGTACGGCAACCGCCGCTGCCGCGGCCAAAGTGGGCGCCAGCCAAGCCGATACGCACGAATACAAGCTGCCCAACGGCCTGCGCCTGATCGTCAAGGAAGACCATCGTGCGCCCACCGTGGCGCACATGGTCTGGTACCGCGCCGGCAGCATCGACGAGCACAACGGCACCACGGGCGTGGCCCACATGCTGGAGCACATGATGTTCAAGGGCACCAAGGCGGTCGGCCCTGGTGAGTTCTCCCGCCGCGTGGCGGCCATGGGCGGGCGCGAGAACGCCATGACCACGCGCGACTTCACGATGTACTTCCAGCAGATCGAAAAGTCCCACCTGGCCGATGTGATGGCGCTCGAAGCCGACCGGATGGCCAATCTCCAGCTGACCGACAAGGAGTTCAAGCCGGAGATGAACGTGGTCAAGGAAGAGCGCCGCATGCGCATCGACGACTCCGCGCGCGCCACGGTCTACGAGCAGATGCTCGCCACGCTGTTCAACGCTGCGCCGTATCGCAACCCGACCATCGGCTGGCCGGGCGACCTCGACACGATGACGGTGCAGGACGCGCAGAACTGGTACCACGCCTGGTACACGCCGAACAACGTCACCGTGATCGTCGCGGGCGACGTGAACCCCGATGAGGTCTTCCGTCTCGCGCAGCGCACGTACGGCAAGCTCAAGCCGCACGACCTGCCGCGCCGCTATGCGCAGGAAGAGCCCAGGCAGATCGGCGTGAAACGCATCTGGGTGAAGGCACCGGCCGAGAACCCGTACGTTGTGCTGGCGTACAAGGTGCCGCGCCTGAACGATGTCGAAAAGGACGTCGACCCGTACGCGCTCGAAGTGCTCTCCGCCGTGCTGGATGGTTACGACAACGCGCGCCTGTCGAGCCAGCTCGTCAAGGGCGACAAGCGCATCGCCGATGACGTGAACGCCGGCTACGACGGCCTGAACCGCGGCCCGTCGATCTTCCTGATGGACGGCACGCCGGCGGACGGCCATACCACCGCCGAGATCGAACAGGCGCTGCGCGCGCAGATCGAGCGCATCGCCCGCGAAGGCGTGACCGATGCCGAGTTGAAGCGCGTGAAGGCCCAGGTCGTGGCCGCGCAGATCTACAAGCGCGACTCGGTCTTCGGCCAGGGCATGGAGATCGGCATGAACGAGATGAGCGGGCTGTCGTGGCGCACGATCGACCGCCAGCTCGAGAAGATCAAGGCCGTCACGTCGGCGCAGATCCAGCACGTGGCGCAGACGTACTTCGGCGAAGACAACCTCGTCGTCGCCACGCTGCTGCCGCAACCGATCGATCCCAACAAACCGGCGCGCAAACCCGTTCCCGGGATGCGCGATGAAGGAGGGCTGCGTTGATGCGCGCCATGTCTATCACGCTGAAGACGGCGCTGGTCGCCATCCTGGCGGCGGCCGCCCAAGGCGCGCTGGCCGCGCTGCCGATCGAACATTGGACGGCGTCGACCGGCGCGCGCGTGTTCTTCGTGCCGAGCCCGTCGATTCCGATGCTCGACATCAACCTCGACGTGGATGCCGGCTCCCGTTACGAGCCGGCGAACAAGGTGGGGCTGGCCTCGCTCACTGCCGGCATGCTCGACAAGGGCGTCGCCGCCCAGGGCAGTGCTCCGGCCCGCGATGAAGCAGCAATTGCCGATGCGTTTGCCGATGTGGGCGCCAGCTTTGCCGGTGGCGCGGGCGGTGACCGCACGAGTCTGCGCTTGCGCACGCTGTCCGATCCCGTTGAACGCGGACCGGCCATCTCGCTGATGACGCAGATCGTCTCGGCGCCGACCTTCCCCGACGCCGTGCTCGCACGTGACAAGCAGCGCCTCGTGGCGGCCATCCGCGAATCGCTGACCAAGCCCGGGGTGCTGGCCGAGCGCGCATTCGGCAAGGCCATCTACGGCGCGCATCCGTACGGGCAGACGGCGTCGCCGGAAACGGTGGAGAGCATCACGCGCGATGACATCGTGCGCTATTACCAGGCCAACTACACGGCCAAGCGGGCGGTGGTGACGCTGATCGGCGCGATCAGCCGCCAGGAGGCCGAGGCCATCGCCGAGCAGATCACGCGCGGCCTGCCGGCCGATGGCGCGACGCCTCCGCCGCTGCCGGACGTCAAGATGCCGCTGGCGAAGGCCGAGACCATCCGCATTCCGCACCCGGCGCAGCAGGCCACGATCATCATTGGCCAGCCGGGCATCACCCGCACCGACAAGGACTACTTCCCGTTGCTGGTCGGCAATTACGTGCTCGGCGGCGGCGGCTTCAGCGCGCGCCTGACCAACGAGGTGCGCGAGAAGCGCGGGCTGACGTACAGCATCGGCAGCTACTTTGCGCCCGCTGCGCAGCCCGGGCCGTTCGAGTTGTCCCTGCAGACCCGCAAGGATCAGACCGAGCAAGCGCTGAGCGTGGTGCGCGACACCGTCGCCAGGTTCGTCGCCGACGGCCCCACGGACGCGGAACTGAAGGCGGCCAAGGACAACCTCGTCAACGGTTTCCCGCTGCGGCTCGACAGCAACCGCAAGCTGCTGGACAACGTCGCCAACATCGGCTGGTACAACCTGCCGCTCAATTACCTCGATACGTGGACGCAGCGCGTTGCGGCTGTCACGCGCGATCAGGTGCGCGCGGCGTTCCAGCGCGTGCTGCAGCCGCAGACCATGGCGACCGTCGTGGTGGGCGGTCCCGACGCGAAGGGCTCCAACTGACCGACGCGGCAACGCGAGCTCAGGAAAAAAACCGGCGGCTACCCGCCGGTTTTTCTTTGCGCTGGCCCTACAATCGCGCCCATGGCACCTCGTACTTCCAGCTCCAAAGCCCCCAAGGTCAAGACCGCCACGTCGCACGCGCGCGCGCCGCAGCAGGTGCGCATCATCGGCGGCCAGTACAAGCGCACGCCGCTGCCTGTGGTCGACGCGGACGGCCTGCGCCCGACCAGCGACCGCGTCCGAGAGACCGTCTTCAACTGGCTCGGCCAGGACCTCGCCGGCTGGCGCTGCGCCGACATCTTTGCCGGCACCGGCGCGCTCGGTTTCGAGGCGGCGTCACGCGGCGCCGCGCATGTCACGCTGGTCGAAAGCCACGCTGGGGCGGTGCGCGCCTTGCACGCGGTGCGCGACAAGCTCGGCGCGCGCATGGTCGATATTGTTTCCGGCGACGCCTTTGCGTGGCTCGCCCGTCAGCCGGATGCGGCGCTCGATGCGGTGTTCATCGATCCGCCGTTCGCCCAGGACTGGACGCTGCGTGCGCTCGAAGCCGCGGCGCGCGTGGTCAAACCGGGCGGGGTGATCTATCTCGAAGCGGCGCAGCCTCTCGTGGATGTGAGCGCTGATTCACAGGCCGGCGGCCCATCGGCGGGGATCCCGTTGCTGGCTGGCCTGACGCTGCACAGGCACCTGCGCGCCGGCGCGGTGCATGCGCATTTGCTGCTGCGCAAAAACGGTTAAACTACGCCGCTCGTCACCGGTGCATGGGCATGGGGCGGCACCCGTCGCGGTGCAGCCGGCCGGCTCCGGTGGCGTGTCAGCGGCAGGCTCGGGATCTGCCGCGTTCCACAACGCAACGGTGTCCAGACGCAGCACAGGCGCGGCCATGTCCCACGCCGCGCGACGGATGCTTTTTTCCCCTTGGTGGAGGAACCATGGTGATCGCGGTTTATCCCGGCACTTTCGATCCGTTCACGCGCGGCCATGAAGATCTCGTACGGCGTGCATCCAACATCTTCGACGAGCTCATCGTCGGGGTGGCGCAGAGCCCGAACAAGCGACCGTTCTTTGCACTGGAAGAGCGCATCGAGATCGCCCGCGAGGTGCTCGGCCATTACCCGAACGTGCGGGTCGAAGGCTTCTCCGGCCTCCTCAAGGATTTCGTGCGCAAGAACGGCGCGCGCGTCATCGTCCGCGGGCTGCGCGCCGTTTCGGACTTCGAATACGAGTTCCAGATGGCGGGCATGAACCGCTACCTCCTGCCGGACGTGGAGACCATGTTCCTCACGCCGTCTGATCAGTATCAGTTCATCTCGGGCACGTTCGTGCGCGAGATCGCCGTGCTGGGCGGCGACGTCAGCAAGTTCGTGTTCCCCTCGGTCGAGAAGTGGCTCAAGGAAAAGACCGGCAAGACGGAAGGGTCTGGCAAATCGGCATAAAATGACGCTTTGGCGGGCACCGGCCCGCCGCTCATCTGAAGGAAGGCATCATGGCGCTCATCATCACCGATGAGTGCATCAATTGCGATGTATGCGAGCCCGAGTGCCCCAACGGCGCGATTTCGATGGGTCCGGAGATCTATGTGATCGACCCGGGCAAGTGCACCGAATGCGTTGGCCACTTTGACGAGCCTCAATGCCAGCAGGTCTGCCCGGTGGAATGCATCCCCAAAGACCCGGCCCACGAGGAAACGCACGAGCAGTTGATGCAGAAGTACATCCAGCTTACCTCGGCCCCGCGCGCGGCCTGAGCACAACAGAAGAGACGGCCGTGGCCGTCTCTCTTCATTTGCGGCTGCAGTGTTCAGTGCTTACTGGATCGGCAGCAGATCTTCCGGGCCTTCATACACGTAGCCCGGCTCGCAGACGATGCGATAGGCCGGCGGATGGGGCCTGTGCGGGCGCGGGATCGCGGGCGCCGGCGCGGGCGCAGGCGCCTGCACGAACGGCTTCGGGCCACCCTGCTGCTGGCGGATGATGCCCGGCATGGGCGTGGGCGCGACCGGCGGGCCGATCACGGGCGTGGGCATCGGGTACGGGTAGGGCACCGGTCCGACATATACGCGGTGGCAATAGCGCACGCCTTCCTGCGCGACCACGACTTTCCGCTGTTGTTCACGGCGCGCCTGCTCCGCCGCAGCGGCGGCCTGTGCGGCGATCTGCGCCTGGCGGGCGTCTTCCGCGGCCTGCGCCTTGCGGCGGGCGGTCTCCAGTTCCTGCAATTGCGCGGCTTCGGCCTTGGCGCGTTCCCGGGCGGCCTGCTGGTCGGCGGCAGTTGGGGTGTTGTCCATGAGCGGCACCGCCACGGAGCGCGCCCCGCACGGGTGATCCGAATACACCGTCCGACCGCCTTCCGTGCAGCGGTAGACCTGCGCCTGTGCCGGCACGGCGATCGACAGGCCAAGCGCCAGACCCGCCAGCGCGGCGGCGCGTGAGGTGAGGGCGGCGAACGGTGTCATGGTGTCCCTTGATATTTGGCGGATCAGCGTGCGGTATGCAGCCGCATCATGGCCTTTTCTGCGTTGCCGGCAATCAGGTCGGGCAGCGCGTCGAGGCTCTGATCGATGGCGCGGTCGATCTGTTCCTGTTCTTCCTTGCGCGGCGCTTTCAGCACGAAATTGGCAACGTCGTGCTGGCCGGACGGCGCGCTTCCCGCCGGCAAAAGGTTGCGCGGGTGCCCGATGCCCAACCGCAGCCGCCAGAACTGCTGCGAGGCCAGGTGTGCGGCGATGTCCTTCAGACCATTGTGGCCGCCGGAGCCTCCGCCGAGCTTGAGCTTGACCACGCCGGGCGGCAGATCGAGCTCGTCGTGCACGACGAGAATCTCGTCCGGCATCACCTTGTAGAAGCGCGCCAGCGCCACTGTGGCCAGCCCGGAGCGGTTCATGAACGTTTGTGGCTGCAGCAGCCAGACTTCGTGGCCCCAGAGGTTGGCGCGCGCGGCATGGCCGTGAAACCGTGTTTCGTTGCGCAGCGTCACGTTGCCGATGCGCGCGAGCTGGTCGACGAGCCAGAAGCCCGCGTTGTGACGCGTCGCTGCATATTCGGCGCCCGGATTGCCGAGCCCGACGATGAGTTTGATCATGCGATTGGTGTCAGGGTAGGGTGCAGGAAGCGCCCCTCGATCGTACAAGCATAGCTGCTTTCGGCAGCCTGGAGCCCGGGAGGCTTGTCCCGGGACCGGCCAGAAAAAAAGCCCGGCGAGACCAGCTCGGCGGGCTTTTTCGACTCGCGACGGGACGCGAGGTGCGGCGGCAGCTTAGGCGGCCGGCTTTTCTTCGCCTTCGGCAGCGGCAGCGCCTTCGCCAGCAGCGGCCGACTTCTCGCCAGCCGGCACGCTGATGTTGGCCACGGCCGGGTTCTCATCGCCACCGTGGGTGAGGATGGTCACGCCCTTCGGCAGCTTCAGGTCGGAGATGTGCAGGGTCTGACCGATTTCCAGGTTGCCCAGGTCCACTTCGATGAACTCCGGCAGGTCGGCCGGCAGGCACGACACTTCCACTTCGTTCACGATGTGGTTCACGATACCGTGGCCCAGCTTCACGCCCGGTGCGGTTTCCTGGTTCAGGAAGTGCAGCGGCACCTTGACGTGGATCTTTTCCTTGGCCGACACGCGTTGGAAGTCAACGTGCAGAACCAGCTGCTTGAACGGGTGCAGTTGGAAATCGCGCAGCAGCGCCTTTTCCACCTTGCCGGCCACTTCGATGTCGAGGATCGACGAGTGGAAGGCTTCCTTCTTCAGCGCGTGGTACAGCGCGTTGTGATCGAGTTCGATCAGCTTCGGCTCGGCGGCACCGCCGTAGATGATGCCCGGGGTCTTGCCGGCATTGCGCAGGCGGCGGCTCGCACCAGTGCCCTGAACGCTACGCTCGAAAGCGACAACTTTCATGATTGCTCCAAACGAAAAAGACGACTCGCGACCAAGCCGTCTGGTGAACGGGGCGCCATATTGCGCCCTCGGAAACGCCGCAGAAGTGCCGTAAAGCCGACGTTTCTGCGGTAAAGCCTTGAATTATAACAGTAAACTGCTTGGGCGCCGCGTTATTCGGCGAACAGCGACATGATGGAGTCGCCGCGCACGATGCGGGTGAAGGTCTCGGCCAGCAGCGGGGCGGTCGAGAGCTGGCGGATCTTGCCGCACTTGATGGCGTCTTCGCGCAGCGGGATGGTATCCGTGACCACCACTTCGTCCAGCGCCGAGTCTGCAATGCGGGCGGCCGCGCCGCCCGAGAGCACCGGGTGCGTGCAGTACGAGAACACCTGCTTGGCGCCGCGCTCCTTGAGCACCTGGGCCGCCTTGCAGAGCGTGCCGCCGGTGTCGATCATGTCGTCCATGATCACGCAGTTGCGGCCGTCGACTTCACCGATGATGTTCATCACCTCGGCCACGTTCGCCTTCGGGCGCCGCTTGTCGATGATGGCCAGGTCGACGCCGAGTTGCTTGGCCAGCGCACGTGCGCGCACCACGCCGCCGACGTCCGGCGACACCACCAGCAGGTTGTCGTAGTTCTTCTTGCGCAGGTCTTCGAGCAGGATCGGCGATGCGTAGATGTTGTCGACCGGGATGTCGAAGAAGCCTTGAATCTGGTCGGCGTGGAGATCCATCGTCAGCACGCGTTCGACGCCGGCGACCTCCAGCATGTTGGCCACGACCTTGGCCGAGATGGCCACGCGCGCCGAACGCGGACGGCGGTCCTGGCGGGCATAGCCGAAGTAGGGGATGGCGGCCGTGATGCGACGCGCGGATGCACGCTTGAGCGCATCGACCATCACCATCAGTTCCATCAGGTTGTCGTTGGTGGGGGCGCAGGTGGACTGCAGGATGATCACGTGCTTGCCGCGCACGTTTTCCTGGATCTCGACCTGGACTTCACCATCAGAGAATCGGCCGACAAGGGCCTTGCCCAGCGGAATGCCCAGGTGCTTGACGACAGCTTCTGCGAGTTTCGGGTTGGCGTTGCCGGTAAAAACCATCAAGCCTTCGCTGCTCATCGGGGCACCTGTTTTGACTTCAGACGCGCCGGTCAGCTTGGGCGCCAACCGGGCAATTGCTGGGAACATGAGGAAGAAAATGGCAGGGGAGGAAGGACTCGAACCCTCGCATGCCGGAATCAAAATCCGGTGCCTTAACCAACTTGGCGACTCCCCTACACAACCGATCGGTTACTGCTTCCATTGCAGAAGCAATAACTGCAAACCCTACACGGCAAACCTCGCGAGCGGGTGATGCGTCAGACCTGCCGCACACCTACCTTCCCACGCGGAAGGTACCTGGTCCGCTATCGCCTGCGCATGCTCGACGTTGTCGAACGGAGCGAACACGCATGCACCGGACCCGGTCATCCTTGCCAGGGGGCTGAACTGACGCAGCCAGGCAAGAGCTCGGGCGATTTCGCCGTATTTCCTTTCCGCCACCGCTTGCAGATCGTTGCGACCGTAAGCGAAAACAATTTGTCGGTCAGGAAAGTCCGTAATTATGGTGCGGGGCGTATCGCGTGTCAACCCATCGTCAGAAAAAATTGCAGGGGTCGGCACATGCACGCGCGGGTGGATGACCACGAACGCGGCCGGCGGCAACGTGACAGGGGTCAGCTCTTCGCCGATGCCCTCGGCGAAGGCGTTCTGGCCGAACACGAAGAAGGGCACGTCGGCGCCCAGCTTCAGGCCAAGCGCCATCAGCGTCGCGCGTGGCAGATCCAGGCCCCACAGGCGGTTGAGTGCGAGCAGCGTGGTCGCCGCGTCGGATGAGCCGCCGCCAATGCCGCCGCCCATCGGCAGGCGTTTCTCGACGGTGATGTCGACGCCGTATGTGCAGCCGGTTTCGGCTTGGAGCAGGCGTGCCGCGCGGATCACGAGATCGTCCTCGGGCGGCACCCCGGGGATGTCGTTGGTGCGCAGAAGACGGCCGTCCGGACGCCGCGTAAAGTGCAGCGTGTCTGACCAGTCGATCAGCTGGAAGACGGTCTGCAGCAGATGGTAGCCGTCGGGCCGGCGGCCGACCACATGCAGGAAGAGGTTGAGCTTGGCGGGCGCGGGGCAGTCGCGCAGTTCGTCGGGCGCAGAAGTCATGACGGACGGCAGCGGATTATTGGTCCAGCACGAGCCGCACCGTGAGTGGGCCGTTGGCGCCCTGCGGACGCTCCAGGTCGAGCCGGCGGATACGGGCGTCGCCCGGCGCGTCATCCGCCCAGGCGACGTAGCGCACCGTCCAGCCGTTCTGCTCGATGGTCTCGGGACGTGATTGCGCGTCGCGCGCCACGCGGGCGGGGGCGCCGGGGGCCGGACGCGCGCGCAGCCAGTCGCGCAGGCCCGCCACCGGCAGCGAAAAGCCCAGCGCATCCTGCATCAGCGTGTCGACTTCGGGGGCGCGCCGGGCGGGCTGGTTCGGCAGTTCGAGCGTGGCGCCCTGATTGTTCTGGCTGACGATGGCGAGTGTCTGGCCCAGCGGCGACATCAATTCAAGCTGCACGTCGGGGCCGCGCTCGCGCCACAGGAAGCTGCCGACGGCGCTCTGTTCTGCATTGCCCTGGGTGTACCGCGCCGAGAAACGGCCCTGGTACCGCGTGACGGTGGCGTCGGTGTCCTGGGTGCCGGCAAACAGGTCATTGGCCGGCCGCACGCTCGCGCAGCCGGTGAACAGGAGGCAATTCACGCCGAGCATCAGTGCGCCGAACGCGCTTGGAAGCCGCGCCGCCATCAGTTCGTGCTCGCGGGGGGATTGGGGATCGGCTGGCCGAAGCGGCGCAGCGTGTCGCGCAGCGTGTTGTCGTTGATGTCGAGCTTGGCGGCTTCCATCCATACATTGCGCGCGTCGTCCTGCTTGCCGGATTGCCACAGCACCTCGCCGAGGTGCGCCCCGATCTCGGCTTGCGGAGCGGCGCTCCACGCCTTGCGCAGGATGTCGGTGGCGGCCGGCAGATCGCCGCGGCGGTATTTGACCCAGCCCAGGCTGTCGGCAATGTAAGGATCATCCGGCGCCAGCGAGACGGCCTTCTCCAGCAGTTCCTGCGCTTCCTGAAGCCGGATGTTGCGATCGGCCAGCGAATAGCCGAGCGCGTTGTAGCCGATGGCCTGCCCCGGGCGCAGGTCGATGACCTTGCGCAGCAGCGTTTCCATGTTGTCGTAATGGCCGTCGTGCTCTTCAAGCATGGCCAGCTGATACGTGTATTCGACGTTGTCCGGATCGGCGCTCAGCAGTTCATTGACGCGTGCCCGCGCACGGCCGTAGGCCTTGGCGTCCATCAGCATGCCGATCTCGGCCTGACGGATGCCGTCCATCAGGGCCTGCCGGCGTGGGCCGTCGGGCACGTCTTCCGCATCGGCGACGAGTTCGTCAAAGGTCTGCTGCGCTTCGTCGATGCGGCGCAGCTTGCCCAGCAGCTGGCCGCGCTTGATGCCGGCCGCCATTGCAGTCTGGCCGTCGGCGTCGCCGTTGGCCGAACCGGTGATCTTGTCGACCCAGCCGAGCGCCGCGGCGTAGTCCCGCTTTTCCTCGGCCAACTGGGCCAGGCCCTGGTAGCCCGGCTCGGGGCTCAGCGTGGGCGACTTGGCGGTGGCGGAGATGTACTCTTTCAGGTAGCGCTCGGCGTCGTCGTACTGGCGCTGCTGCAGGTTCAGCAGGCCGAGGGCCAGCGTGATGCGCGCATCGTTTGGCGCGATCTTCTTGAGGGCCTCGAATTCGGCGCGCGCCTGGTCCTGCTGATTGCGCATCAGGTACATGCGGGCCAGCGCCAGGTGGCCGTCCAACGAGGCCGGCGCGGCCTTCAGGAACGTGCGCAGGCCTGCGATCGCGGCATCGGGGTCGCTATCGGCGCGCAGTTCCGCTGCGAGGATGGCGGCGTCTTCATAGCCGGGCCGCAGTTTGAGCGCGGTATCGAGTTCCGACAGGGCGCCGGGCACATCCTTGGCGGCGGCCTTGGCGCGTGCCAGGGCCAGATGCGTTTCGGGGCGCTGCATGTCGTGCGCCGCGATGCGCTGCAGCGCCGCCACGGCGCCTTGCGGATCGCTGCTCTTGGACATCTGCTGCTGCAGCTGCAGCAGGGCGTCCGCGCGCTGGCCCGGCGACACCTTGTTCAATTGCGCCTGCAGCATCGGTTCGACTTCGGACCACTGGCCGGTGGCAACCAGCAGCAGCTGCTGCACCTGACGCGCCGGCATGGACGTGGGCGACAGCTCCACCCACACGCGCGCGGCGGTCAGGGCTTGCGTGGGCGAGCGGCCCAGGAACGCAATTTCGGTGGCGCGCTGGGCGAAGCGCGGGTCGCGCGTGTCGTGCGCGAGGCTCAGATATGTGCGGTACGCAGGTTCGGCCAATCCGCGCTGCAGCGACACCTCTGACGCGAGCACGCGGTACATGATGTCGGCGGAAAGCGGGACGCGCGGCAGGTCCGCCCGATCGGCGCCTTGAAGGCCGCTACGCGGGCGCGAACGTTCGAGCTGGATGGCGGTGCGGCCATCGCCTTCCTTGCTGCCTTGGGCAACCGGGGTGGGAGCGGACACCGGAGGCGAGGCCCATGCGGGCAGGCTCGTCAACCCTCCCGCTACCAGCGCGGCCAACAGAGCGGCTCGGCTGCGCGGGAATCGCCGCGGGCGTTGCGTCGCGGGCGAACGGGAGAGGGCGTGGGGCATGGTGTCGAAGCTCCGGATGGGGGTTCGGGGCATTGTAGCCTGACCGCTACAATCGCCCGCATCGTCAAAAAGCTTGGAGCCGCACATGGGACGGAGGTTCGATGCCTGAGTTGCCGGAGGTCGAGGTCACCCGGCTGGGTCTGCTACCGCATATTACCGGGCGACGTATCGTGCGCGCCGTCGTGCGCCATCACGGGCTGCGCTGGCCTATCGACCCGGCGCTTCCCGAGCTGCTCGCCGGGCTGACCATCACCCGCGTCCTCCGTCGCGGCAAGTACCTGCTCATCGAATGCATGCCGCAGGCGGGCCAGGGCGACGTGGTGGGCGGCTGGCTGCTGATCCACCTCGGCATGACAGGCACCTTGCGCGTCCTTGAGGCGCCGGCCCCGCCCGGCGCCCACGATCACGTCGATATCGAACTGGCCGACGCAACCGGCGTGCCGATCACACTGCGCTATCGCGATCCGCGCCGCTTCGGGGCGTTGCTGTGGCACCCCGGCGACGAGGCTGGCCTGGCCGAGCACCCATTGCTGCGCAATCTCGGCATCGAGCCGTTCGACGCGCGCTTTGACGGCGACTGGATGTACACGCGCACACGCGGACGCCGCGTTGCCGTCAAGTCTGCGCTGCTGGCCGGCGACATCGTGGTGGGCGTGGGCAACATCTATTGCTCGGAGAGCCTGTTCCGTGCCGGCATCCGGCCCACCACGGCGGCCGGCCGCATCAGCCGTCCGCGCTATGCGGCGCTGGCCGAGGCCATCCGCGCCACACTGGCCGACGCCATCGCGCGCGGCGGCAGCACCTTGCGCGATTTCGTGGGCTCCGATGGACAGAGCGGCTACTTCCAGCTCGACGCATTTGTGTACGACCGCGCCGGCCTGCCATGCCGCGTTTGCGGCACACCGATCCGCCAGATCGTCCAGGGGCAGCGCTCCACGTTCTACTGTCCGGCCTGTCAGCGCTGAGCGGTTCACCCCGGCGGCTGAAAGCGCCATTCGTAGCAGGGTGCTGGAGCGATTCAGGCGCCATTCCGCAAGGTTTTCGAAGTGGGGTGAGCCGCCGCCGATGGCATCCCGCAACACTTCGCTGCCCGGGCTGGCGAAGCGTGCGGAAAGTTCTCCCGAAAGCAGGTCGTTCCCTGTATCGTTCCACCTAAATTTGTGCATTTCTGTGCCGTAATGGGCGGTATCTGCGATGCCGAGGGGCGCGCGCGTTTTTCGCGGTCGGGTCGCGCACACAAAAAAGACAAAACGATGAACAACACGCTGAGCACACAGTTCGAGCAATACAGCGCGTGGCGCGCTTCGGTACTGCAGTCGGTGGGTGAATTCCAGGACTGGCTGCAAGCCCAGGAGCTGTACGACGCGCAGGCAGACATGCGTGCGCAGCGCATCCGGGGCGTGCTGCGAAGCGACAAGCTCAAGGTCGCCTTCATTGCCGAGTTCTCCCGCGGCAAGAGCGAGCTGATCAACGCCATCTTCTTTGCGGACTTTGGCCGCCGCATCCTGCCGTCGTCGGCGGGCCGGACCACGATGTGTCCGACCGAGCTGATGTACGACGAAAGCTATCCGCCGTCGATCCGTCTGCTGCCGATCGAGACGCGCCTG
Source organism: Ralstonia sp. RL (assembly GCF_001683835.1). Lineage (NCBI taxonomy): Bacteria > Pseudomonadati > Pseudomonadota > Betaproteobacteria > Burkholderiales > Burkholderiaceae > Ralstonia > Ralstonia sp. RL. The sequence continues at coordinate 23,892 of NZ_LWRX01000229.1, forward strand.
CACGATGCGTCGACCGCTGACTTTCGCGATGCCGAAAGCCATTGGCTGTCGGTGCCGCTCGATCCCTCGTCGCCCGAGGGCATGCTCGAAGCGTTCCGCCATGTGGTGGAAACCGTGCGCGTGCCCAAGGAAGAAGCCGAGCAGCTGGGCCTCTATAACGACGCCGATCCTGACGCCGCGTTTTCGGTGGATGCCGCCGGCACGGTCGAAGTGTCGAAGTGGCGGCACGCGATCATCAATTTCCCGCACCCCATGCTCAAGCAGGGGCTGGTGATCCTGGATACGCCGGGGCTGAACGCCATCGGTACCGAGCCGGAACTGACGCTGCGCCTGATTCCGGATGCGCATGTCGTCGTGTTCGTGCTGGCAGCGGACGCCGGCGTGACCAAGAGCGACCTGGAGCTGTGGCGCTCGCACGTGGGCGGTGGGCAGCGCAAGGGCTGCATCGCGGTGCTGAACAAGGTCGATGGGCTGTGGGATCCGCTCAAGACCGACGAGGAAGTCGAGAGCGAAGTCAGCCGCCAGATCATGACCACGGCACAGGTGCTCGATATCGATGTCGAGCGCGTGTATCCGGTGTCGGCGCAGAAAGGGCTGCTGGCCAAGGTCAGCCACGATTCGGCTCTGCTCGCCAAGAGCCGCTTGCTGGAACTGGAGTCGGTGCTGTCGGATCAGCTGATCCCGCAGCGGCGGGAGATCGTTACCGAGCAGGTGCAACTGGCCGTGAAGGACATGGCCGCCGGTGCGCAGCAACTGCTGCAGATGCGCCGCCGCGACATCGTCGAGCAGCTGTTCGAACTGCGCGGCCTGCGCGGCAAGAACCACACGATGGTCAAGCACATGCTCATGCGCGTGCAGGGCGAGAAGGAAGAGTTCGAGCAGAGCATCGCCAAGTTCCAGGCGCTGCGCACGGTGTTCGGCCGCCACAGCGCCGAGATCATCAAGAGCGTGCAGCTCAAGCAGATCCGCTCGACCATGCGCGAAGCGCGCGAGAAGATGAAGGAGCGCGTGTTCTCGCGCGGCCTGCGCGACGATATGGACAAGCTCTTCGCGCATCTGACCGACCTCGTGCGCGACGCGGCAGCTCGCATCGACCAATTGCATCAGATGGTCGACGGCATGTACAAGAAGTTCAACGCCGAGCACGGCTTTACGCTGTCGCCGCCGCTGCGCTTCCTGGGCACCCGCTATGACGCCGACCTGAAGGAAACGCTGCAGCTTGCGCACAATCATTTCGGCGCGTTCAGCTTCCTGACGCGGCCGAAGCCGCAGCTCGTGCATGGCGCGTTCTCGACCGTGGCCAGCCGCGTGCTGGATACCTTCCAGGACATGAACCGCGACATCGAGATCTGGCTGAAGTCCGTCATGACACCGCTCGAAGCGCAAGTCCGCGATCACCAGAAGCAGCTGCGCAAGCGTGTGGATTCGATCGAGCGCATCCATGAAGCGACGGACACGCTCGAGACGCGCATTGCCGAACTCGAAGCACTGCTCAATACGCTGGACGAACGCAGCGGCACGATTGCGCAGTACTCCGACCGCATCCTGGCGGCAGGGACGATGCTGGAGCGCCAATCCGTTGCGGCGTAATGCGGAGGGGAAACCGTGAGAAGGGCGCCTGCGGGCGCCTTTTTCGTTCTGGTAGGATCGCCGCCGGCGCGCATCTTCCGCGCGCCGCCTGGACATCACACGCATGACCACCGCTGCCCGCCGCGCACCACGCACCGCGCAAGTTGCTCCCGCACTACCGCCGCTTCCCGATGATTTCGCCGTACGCGTGATCGCCTGGCAGCAGCGTCACGGCCGTCACCACCTGCCGTGGCAAAACACCGGCGACGCGTATCGCACCTGGCTGTCCGAGATCATGCTGCAGCAGACGCAGGTGAGCGCGGTGCTCGGCTACTACGCGCGTTTCATCGAGCGTTTCCCGACCGTGCAGGCCCTCGCCGCCGCGCCCGCCGACGACGTGATGGCCGCGTGGGCGGGCCTCGGCTATTACACGCGCGCCCGCAATCTGCATCGCTGCGCGCAGATCGTGGTTGCCGAGCATGGCGGCGTCTTCCCGCGCGATCCAGCGGTGCTGGCGACGTTGCCTGGCATCGGCCGCTCGACCGCTGCGGCCATCGCCGCGTTTTCGTATGGCGTGCGCGCTGCCATCCTGGATGGCAACGTCAAGCGCGTGTTCGCGCGCGCGTTCGGCATCGACGGGTTTCCTGGCGACAAGCGTGTCGAAGACACGATGTGGCGCATTGCTGAGTCGGTGTTGCCGCCGGCAGAAGGCATTGAGCCGTATACGCAGGGCTTGATGGACCTCGGGGCGACGGTCTGCACCCGCGGCAAGCCCGCGTGCCTGACCGGCGAGCGCGCCTGTCCGCTCGAATCGTTGTGCGAAGCGCGCCGTACCGACCGCGTGATGGAGCTGCCCGTGCCGCGCCCGCGCAAAGCCATACCGGAGCGTGCCGCCACGCTGGTCATTGCGCTCCACGGCGATGCGGTGCTGCTGCAGCGCCGGCCGCAGCGCGGTATCTGGGGCGGGTTGTGGTCGCTGCCGCTGGTGGGCGAGATGGACGATGCGCTCGATGCGCATCCGCTTGATGTGGCGGCCGTGCGCCAGGCGGCGCAGGGCTATGGGGATGTCTCGTCGGTTGAGCGTGCGGGCGCGCTTACGCACACTTTCACGCATTTCCGGCTGCACATGCACTTGTTGCGCGCCCAGATCACCACGCCCGCAGCGCTGGACGACAACTGGCGCTGGGTTCCGCTCGCGCGGCTGAATTCGGTGGGGTTGCCTGCGCCGGTCAAGCTGGCGCTCGAGACGTTGGTGCAGCCGAGCCTCGTCTAGCGCGGCCGGTTCGGCATCACAGGATGTGGTGCTGCTTCATGTAGCGATGGACGATCTCGATGCGCATGCCGGCGTCCATCAGCTCCATCAGCCTCTGCTTGGCCTTGAGCGGCACCGGCAGCAGTTCGCACAGCCGGTTGGCGACCCAACTGGGCCTGTTCCAGTCGTACGGTTCCATCATGGGGAGGTTGCCATCTTCGCGCGCGCCCAGCGTGGTGATGATGCGGCGCAGGGCGCCCACGCAATCGTCGAAGAGCTCGCCCTTGCAGTCTTCCACATCAGCGCCCAGGGGCTCCACGGTCCCGCGCATCAGGCCGTTGGCCGTGGTCTCGAACGACAGGACCCTGAAGCGCTGCGTGCCCCGCACCTTGATCATCAGCAGGCCGAGCTGCTCCATGTCGCATTCAATGATGTGGGCGATGCAGCCGACGTTGACGGGGATGGTTGGCGCATCCGAGGTGGCGACTTCGTTACCGTGCTCGATCAGGCATACGCCAAACGGTGTCTGATCGCGCAGGCAGGTGCGCACCATGTCGATGTAGCGTGCTTCAAAGATGCGCAGAGGCAGCAGGCCGCCAGGAAACAGCACCGTGTGCAGCGGGAACAGCGGCAGCTCGGTCGGCAGCGGCGGCAGCGGCGAGAACGGCGAGAGGGCGATGTCTTCTTGCATGGACTGGCTTTGGGCTGGCGGCGGCAAGATCTTCGCGTGGCGCCGCGCGAGCCGTACCCAAGCGACGTCGGCCCGCGCGCGTGGCGCGCGGCTCAGCCGTCTACGGCCAATTCGCGGTGGCGGACCAACACATTACCATGCGCCCGGAAGTACGTGGCAAGCCTTTCAGCGATGTACACCGAGCGATGCTGGCCGCCCGTGCAGCCGATGGCAACGGTCAGGTAGCTGCGGTTGTCGGCGATGAAACTCGGCAGCCACTTTTCAACGTAGGCGCGAATGTCTTCGGCCATTGCCAGCACCATCGGCTGGCTCTGCAGGAAATCGATGACGGGCTGGTCACGCCCCGTGAGCGGGCGCAACTGCGTGTCGTAATACGGGTTGGGCAGCGAGCGCACGTCGAAGACGAGGTCGGCGTCGGTCGGCACGCCATGCTTGAAGCCGAACGATTCGAACATCAGCGTGATGTCGTGCGGCTCATCGCTGATGAATTCCTTGATGTACGCGCGCAGGGCGTTGGTGCGCAGCGTGCTGGTGTCGATGCGGTGCGCCGGGTCGGCCAAGGGGCTCAGCAGCTCCCGCTCCATCTCGATGGCTTCAACCAGCGACGTGTCAATCCCCTTGGCCGCGGTCTGCGCATCCCGGACGTCCGGGCGGCCGTTGCGAATCGACAATGGATGACGCCGGCGCGTTTCGGAGTAGCGCTGCACGAGCGCGTTGGTGCTTGCCGTCAGGAACAGCATGCGCACGTCGTGTTCCTTGCGCAGCAGCGTGACCGTTTCGGGGACCTTGCGCAGCGACTCGCGGCTGCGGATGTCAGTGGCCACGCCCAGGTGCGTGTAGCCCTGATCTGCGAGATAGCCCGCGAGCTCGGGAATGAACTGGGCGGGCAGGTTGTCGACGCAGTAGTAGCCTGCATCTTCGAGCACGTTCAGGGCGACCGATTTCCCCGAGCCCGACATACCGGTGATGAGAATGATCCGCATGCCGCGAGGATAGCATTCCTGTGTTGCAAAGCAGCGATCCGAAAAAAAAGGCGACCTGCACGGCCGCCTTTCTGCTGCACGGTTAAGCGGATGCTCAGCCCTTCGAGAGGCACTCGCTCTGGGCCTTTTTGTACTCGTCGCCCTTCTTGCCCTTGTTGGCCTTTGCGCACGCGGCCATCTTTTGCTGCTGGGTCATCGGCGCGGCAGCCGGGGCGTCCGTCTTGCCAGACAGGCAGTCGCTCTGGGCCTTCTTGTATTCAGCGCCCTTCTTGCCCTTGTTGGCCTTCGAGCAGGCGGCCATGCGTTCCTGCTGCGACGTCTTGGCGGCGGGAGCGGCAGCCGGTGCGCTGGCCTGAGCGAAAGCCTGGCCGGCCAGGAACGGGAGCGCCAGGGCGCAAGCGGCAATCAGTTGTTTCATCGTGGATTCTCCTTGGGTGGCCTAAAGAAGAGCGAGCGGAGAGGGCCGCCGCGCTCGCGATGAACGCCGCCGCGTGCGTGCTCGGCGCATTCCTTCCCACAACGGGGAGGGCGCATGTCGGGTTGACGTTTCGCAACCAAAACTAGGGTAAAACCGGCCCTATTGCGAAACTATGTTTCGACATCGTTAAAGCAGCCGACCCTGCGGCGAGTGCGATGCGGCCTCGGCCTGCATGGCCGCGCGCTGGCGGTCCATGAAATCGCGCAGCGTGTCGATGCCCCGTAGGCGCAGGATGGTGTTGCGCACGGCCGCTTCGACCAGCACGGCCAGGTTGCGGCCGGCAGCCACCTGGATCTTCACCATGTGGATCGGCAAGCCGAGGACGTCGAGGTACTGCGAATCGAGCGGCAGGCGCTCGAACTCGCCATCGTTGCGGCGCACGAGCTGGACGATCAGCTTGATCTTCATCTTGCGGCGCACCGCTGTCTCGCCAAAGATCGTCTTGATGTCGAGCAGGCCCAGGCCGCGCACTTCCAGCAGGTTCTGCAGCAGAGGCGGGCAACGGCCTTCAATGAAGTCGGGCCCCAGGCGCACGAAATCGACGGCATCGTCGGCCACGAGCCCGTGACCGCGCGAGATCAGTTCCAGCCCGAGTTCGCTCTTGCCCAGGCCCGAATCGCCCATGATCAGCACACCCATGCCGAGGATGTCGAGAAACACCCCGTGCATCGTCACGCGCGGTGCGGAGATGCGCGACAGGTACAGGCGCAGGTGGTCGATGACGGCGGCCGACGAAATCGGCGATGTGAACAGCGGTGTGGACGACCGCGTGCAGCGCAGTTCGAGGTCCGGCGGCGGGTTCACGCCGTCTGCCACGACGAGGAAGGGCGGCTCCAGCAGGATCAGTTCGCCCATCTGGCGCTTGCGGTTTTCTTCCGACAGACGCTGGTAGTACGTGATCTCCGGCTTGCCGAGTACCTGGATGCGGTTCGGGTGGATGAGGTTCAGGTGCCCCACCAGGTCCGCCGCAGATGTGGCCTCCTTGGCGAAATCCACGTCGAATGCGCGGTCCGCGCCTTCCAGGCCGGCGACCCACGACAGCTTCAGGTCGGCTGCGTTGTCGTCGAAAATCGATTGGGCGGTGACGCCGGTCAGTTCCATAGCAGGGCAGGGCGGGCACGGTGCGTTCGCAATCGGTTGCCCGGTCAGGCGAAGGCCGATTGCGCCGCGCTCAAGGCCGCCAGTCGGTCAGTAGCTGGTGAATCGCCTCGGGCGACGGCAGGGTGGCGAGGCCTTCGCGCATGTCGCGATCGGACAGCAGTTGGGCGATTTCGGAGAGGATTTCCAGGTGCTGCTGCGTGGCCTGTTCGGGCACCAGCAGGAAGATGAGCAGCGAGACAGGTTTGCCGTCCGGCGACTCGAACGGCACTGGCTCGGACAGGCGCATGAAGGCCGCCAACGGCTGCTTGAGCCCCTTGATTCGGCCGTGCGGGATGGCTACGCCGGCGCCGAGGCCCGTGGAGCCCAGCGACTCGCGCGCAAACAGGTTGTCAGTGACGACGGCGCGTGCCACGCCGTGGTTGTTCTCGAACAGCAGGCCGGCCTGTTCGAATACCCGCTTTTTGCTGGTTACGCTGACGTCGAGGGCGATGTTCCCGGGCGGCAGCAGTTTGGCCAAGCGATTCATGTGCAATGCGTGAAATGAGCGGCGTCCCTCTGCACCAAATTGGCGCGCGGACAATCGGGTCATTATAGACCACGTGTCGCGCGGCTTTGTGCGGCGCACCAGCGGTGTGCCGGGCAGAGAGGCTGATCCCCCAAGGCTGCAATTGACCGGAGCCGGCAGTGCTTGCCCGGCATCGGCGCTCTTCTTGCCAGCATCGCGCCAAAAACCGCGCCACGCCAAGCATTCAAACTTTGTTCAGATTTTAGCCCGACTTAATTCCCATGCAATCGGATTCGTCGGCGGTGCACCATGGCATAAAAAAACCGCGCCGACTCAGGGCGCGGTCTTCATGATGCCGTCTTGCTATTGCTGCATCTGCGCGGCCTGGAAGGCCTGATGCTTCACGCTGTCACGGTCGTGTCCTTGAACACGGTCCTTGTACTTGATCACCTGCCTGTCGAGCTTGTCGACGAGTAGATCGATGGCCGCATAGAGATCTTCATGGTGTGATTCGACGAAGACGTCCTTGCCCTTGAGGTGCAGGTTGATTTCTGCGTACTGGCGACGATCCTTCTCCTTGTGGTTATCGACCGATAGCAGGACGCTGACGCCAATCACCTGATCGAAGTGCCTGATCACACGCTCCAGTTTCGTTTCCACGTACTCACGCAGCGCAGGCGTGATGTCCAGGTGGTGTCCACTGAGTTTGAAGTTCATAGCGGTTCTCCTTCTCACGGATGGGCCGCACCGGAACTGCCCGCGATGCGGCTATAAGGACTTGCGCAGATTCACTGCTGGGATCTTCAGGGCTTCGCGGTACTTGGCCACCGTCCGACGGGCCACCACGAATCCTTGTTCGCCTAACAGCTCGGCAATTCTGCTATCGGACAGAGGATTCTTCGGGTCTTCGGCTCCTACAAGTTGCTTGATGAGCGCGCGTATCGCAGTGGATGACGCAGCCCCGCCGGTTTCCGTCGATACATGGCTGCCGAAGAAGTACTTCAGCTCGAAGGTGCCCATGGGGGTCGCCATGTACTTGTTGGTCGTCACACGGGAGATCGTGGACTCGTGTAGACCCAGTGTATCGGCTATTTCCCGCAAAACCAAGGGCCGCATGGCGATTTCACCGTGCGTGAAGAAGCTCTTTTGACGCTCGACAATGGCTTGCGAGACACGCAGGATCGTATCGAAACGCTGCTGGATGTTCTTGATCAGCCAACGTGCTTCCTGCAGCTTCTGCTGCAGGTTGGCGGCGCCGGCTTCACCGCGGCTGCTGCGCAGGATCTGCGCGTACATGTCGTTGATGCGCAGACGCGGCATCACTTCGGGATTCAACTGCGCCATCCAGCCCGCACTGGTCTTGCGCACGACGACGTCGGGCACGACAAAGTCGGCCTCTGCGCGGCCGAACGCATGCCCTGGAAACGGCGCCAATGAACGAATGAGCTCGTGTGCCGCCTTGAGCGCCGGCTCGTCGACGGACAGTGCCTTCTTCAGCCGTGTGTAATCGCGTGCGGCGAGCAGTTCGAGATGGTGATTGACGATCGTGAGCGCGAGCGTCTTCGCCGGTGATTCGAGCCGGTGCAACTGCAGCGACAGGCATTCGGCGGCCGAGCGCGCGCCGATACCGGGCGGGTCGAAGCTCTGCAGCATGCGCAGCGCGGCTTGCAGTTCGTCGAGTTCGACCTCGAGTTCCGACGGCAGATCGGCGAGGATTTCGTCGAGTGTGCCCGAGAGATAGCCTTCGTCATCGAGCGATTCGATCAGGAAGATGACGAGGCCCTTGTCGCGCATCGACAGCTTGAGCGGCGCGAGCTGCTCCATGAGGAATTCGCGCAGCGTCGGCTCGGCTTCACGCAGCTGCATGGGCGCGCGGTCGTCTTCGTCCGATTGCGGCTTGCGGGCGAAGTCGTCGAGGCTCCAGTCGGAGCGGTCGGATCCGTAATCGCTGTCGAAGTCGGCACTGCTCTCGTAGCTGGTTTCGGGAGCGTCGGTGCTGTCCGTGCCGTTGGGCGCGGGCGGTGGCGATTCGGTGGGCAGCGGTGTGGCGCTGCTGCTTTGCAGCGCGTTGACGGAGCCATCTGCGCCGATGCGCGCGGACGTGTCGAGCCACTCGTTTTCCCGCTCCAGCAGCGGGTTTTCGGTCAGAGCCTGTTCGACTTCCTGCTGGAGTTCGATGGTCGACAACTGCAGCAGCCGGATCGACTGCTGCAACTGCGGCGTGAGCGCCAGATGCTGAGAGAGACGAAGCTGGAGCGACTGTTTCATGCGGGCTATTCTATGCCCAACAGTCGGCCGATGGAACGGATTTTGCTTTATGGTGCGCCCTTACCACGCACCCTGTACGCTCTAACGACGTAAGCGTGCGGCGCGGCTTACATCCGGAAGTTGTCGCCCAGATAGACTTTGCGCACATCCTCGTTTTCGATGATCTGCTCGGGGCGGCCGGCGGCCAGCACGGTACCTTCGCTGATGATGTAGGCGTGATCGCAGATGCCGAGCGTTTCGCGCACGTTGTGATCGGTGATCAGCACGCCGATGTTGCGGTCCTTCAGGAAGCTCACGATGCGCTGGATTTCGCCCACGGCGATCGGATCCACGCCCGCAAACGGTTCATCGAGAAGGATGAAGCGCGGCGACGAGGCCAGCGCGCGGGCAATTTCCACGCGGCGTCGCTCGCCACCCGACAGCGACAGCGCGGGGTTGTCGCGCAGGTGCGCGATCTGCAGGTCGTCGAGCAGCGCGTCCAGGCGGCGATTGACCTCATCCTGCGACAGCTTCTTGCCGTCCTGCTCCTGCAGCTCGAGCACGGCGCGGATGTTCTCCTGCACGTTGAGCTTGCGGAACACGGAGGCTTCCTGCGGCAGGGATGACAGCCCCATGCGGGCGCGCTGG
>NZ_LWRX01000109.1:0-1288 GCF_001683835.1 Ralstonia sp. RL
ACCGGCTTGACCGGGTGGCCGGCAAAACGCGTGCTGAAAAACGACGACCATGCCACATCGAAACCGCAATTGGCCGGTTTGAGCGGCGCCACTGCAATGCCTGCCGCACGCAGCAGCGGCACCCAGGCACCGTCCGATCCCAGCTTGGCCCAACTGCCGCCGCCCAGCGCGAGCAGGGTGGCGGCGGGCTGCACGACGATCTCGCCGTCCGGCGTGGCGAGGCGCAATCCGTCTCCGGACCAGCCCAGCCAGCGGTGCCGAACATGGAAACGCACCCCCTGGCTGCGCAGCCGGTGCAACCAGGCACGCAGCAGCGGCGCGGCCTTCATCCCCGCCGGAAAAACCCGTCCCGACGTGCCGACAAAGGTGTCGATGCCAAGGCCGTGGATCCAGTCGCGTACGGCCGCCGGGCCGAATGCTGCCAGCCAGGGGGCGACCTGCCCGGCGGCTGTGCCGTAGCGGCCGACAAAATCGGGCAGCGGTTCGGAATGCGTGATGTTCATGCCGCCCTTGCCGGCCATCAGGAACTTGCGGCCGACCGAGGGCATGGCGTCATAGACATCGACCGTCACGCCGGGATGCGCCGACAGGACCTCGGCGGCCATCAGCCCGGCCGGCCCCCCACCCACGATGGCGACCGCGGGATGAGTCATCGGCTTGGCCATGAGCTAGCCCTGTGCATCACGGCTGGCCCTTTCGCGTGGCGATGGCGGCCGAGAGTTCGGCCGGCAGGTCCTCCCCTTCGATCGGGAAGACGGTCACGGCGACCTCCGGCTCGGCACCGCCCCCGCCGAGGATGATGCCGCGCAGCGGCGAGATGTCGGAAAAATCGCGCCCGAAGGACAGCGTGATGTGCTCGGTATCGGGCAGCAGGTTGTTGGTCGGATCGAAGTCGACCCAGCCGTATTCGCTGCCCGGCACATAGACCGAAACCCAGGCGTGCGAAGCGTCGGCGCCGATCAGCCGGGGCTTGCCGGGCGGCGGGCGGGTCAGCAGGTAGCCGCTGACATAGCGTGCAGCAAGGCCGAGGGCACGCAGGCAGGCGATCATCAGGTGGGCAAAATCCTGGCAGACGCCGCGCTTTTTTTCGAGCACTTCGAGAACCGGGGTGGAGACCGTGGTCGCCTCCGGATCGAAAGTGAATTCGGTGAAAATCTTGGCCATCAGGGCTTCGACGCAGAGCAGCAGCGGCTTGCCGGGGGGAAAACAATCGGCGGCGTAATGAGCCAGTTCGTGCTTGATGCGAACATGCGGGCTTTCGAACAAAAAGCGGGCGGCGTCGAGGTCG
>NZ_LWRX01000178.1:0-883 GCF_001683835.1 Ralstonia sp. RL
CTCCAGCGAGCTGGCCTGCGATTCGGTGCGCGCCGACAGGTCGGCATTGCCGGATGCGATCTCGCGCGAAGCCACCGAAATCGTCTCCGTGCCCTGCTTGATGTTCTTGACGGTGTTGGCCAGGTTTTCCTGCATGATCTTGAGCGAGCTGACCAGTTGCCCCGCTTCGTCGCGCGACGTGACTTCGATCTTCGTTGTCAGGTCGCCGCCGGCAATCGTGTCGGCGATGCGCGCCGCGTTCTGCAGCGGGACGGTGATGGTGCGCGTGATGAACAGCGCGATGAGCGCGCCTAGCGCAATGGTGAGAATGCCGATGCCCAGCATGCCCATCTGCGTGATCGTGTAATTCTGGCGCGACGCTTCAAGCGTCTCCTTCATGGCCTTCTGCTGGAAATCGGCGAGAGCGGCCAGGCTGGCGATCCACTTGTCGTGCAGCGGCTGGAAATCGGTCTTGAGCATCGCGGCGGCGTCGAAGTAATTCCCGCCCGCCACCAGCGATTTGATTTTCTCGATCACCGGCATGGTCGCCTGCCTTTGCTCGACGACCGCGGCCAGCAGGGCCTTTGTCTGCCCCGAGGCGGCATACCTTTTCAGCGCCTCTTCCGACTTTGCATAGCTAGCCAGAATCGATTCCAGCCGCTTGCCTTCGCGTTCGCCTTCGGTGGCGTCGGTCGGCGTCGCGATCCGGCGCAGCGCCAGCGCGATCGACCATCCCGCCTCGCGCATCTCCAACGCGTTGGCGAGGTTCCCGACGTCTTCCGTCACGATCTGTTCCGAGCTCGCCTGCAAGTCGCTCATGCGCCACAGCCCGAGCGCGAGCAGCGCCGTAGCGCACAGCAGTACCAGACCGAATCCCAGGGCCAGACGCTTGCCAATTTTAAGG
>NZ_LWRX01000009.1:0-3039 GCF_001683835.1 Ralstonia sp. RL
ATGGCGCGAGGGCAGCTGGGCCGGGCTGAACGACTGGGAGCGCGTGATGCCGCGGCATTTCGCCACCGCGCGCCGCATGCTCGGCGTGACCACCAACCGCCGCCTGGACGCGGCCGATTTCCGCCTGAAGGAAATGGCGCAGGCCGCCGGCGTCGCCCACACCTACTATCCGACCGAGGTCGGCGTATTCTTCGGCAAGGACAGCGATGCGCCCGGCACCACCTATGCCGATCCGTTCTTCGGCGGGGAGGGGCCGGCGCGCACCTCCTGCCACGGCTGCGGCGGCTGCATGGTCGGCTGCCGGCACGGCGCGAAAAACTCGCTCGACCAGAATTACCTGTACCTGGCCGAGAAGAAGGGCGCCCAGCTGTTTGCCGAAACCAGGGTGACCGACGTCAGGCCGCTGCCGTCGCGGGCGGACGGCGCCGACGGCTACGCGGTGGAAACGCTGTCGCTGGCCGGCCCCACGCGCGGGCAGCGGCGCCGCTTCACCTGCCGCGGCATCGTGTTCGCCGCATCGTCGCTGGGCACCCAGGAGCTGCTGTTCCGGCTGAAGGAAAAGGGCGCGCTGCCGCGCATTTCGGATGCGCTCGGCAACCAGGTGCGCACCAATGCGGAATCGATCATCGGCATCCGCTTTCCCGGATCGAAGGTCGACCTGTCGAAAGGGATCGCCATCGGCTCGGGCATCTACATCGACGAATACACGCATATCGAGGCCACGCGCTATCCGGAAGGCTCCGACGCCATGGGCTTGATGAGCACCGTCATGACGCTCGGCCGCCCCGGCTGGAGCCGCCCGTTCACCTGGCTGGCCACGCTGGCGAAGATGATGCTCACCAAGCCGCTCACCACCCTGCGCCTGCTGACGCCGTTCGGCTTCGCCCGCGAGACCATGATTTTCCTGTGCATGCAGACGCTGGACGGGCACCTGACGATGCGCCTGAAGCGCCGCTGGTTCTGGCCGTTTTCCAAGCAGCTGACCACGCACGGCAAGAAAATCCCGACCTTCATCCCGGCCGCCAACGATTTCGCCGTCAAGGCCGCCAAGGCCACCGGCGGCGTGCCGATGACCTCGCTCACCGAGATCCTGCTCGATGTGCCGACCACCGCGCACTGCATGGGGGGCGCGGCGATCGGGCGCACCCGCGCCGACGGCGTGTGCGACGGCAAGAACCGCGTGTTCGGCTACTACAACATGTACATCTGCGACGGTTCGATGCTGGGCGCCAACCTCGGCGTCAATCCGAGCCTGACCATCACCGCGCTGACCGAGCATGCCATGAGCCATGTGCCGCCCGCCGGGCAGCAGCAATGGGATGCGACGGGAATCGAGATGGCGGCCTGAGCGGCGCATGCGGCGCGGTTGAGCTGGGTCAGACGCGGACTTGCCCCGCGTCCTAACATGGCAGAAGCGGGCGCATCTCGATCAATCCGATTCGGAGTTCATGCAAATGATGTGGTGGGGCGATGGCTGGGGCCCTGCATCATGGGGCTGGTTCACACTGCTGCACATCGTCTGGTGGCTGCTCGTCGTCACCGGCGTCGTCGTGCTGCTGCTGCGCGGGCTGGGAAACGGCCTCGGTTGGCGGCGCGGCGGGCATCCGGCCGGCGACCGCGCCCTGGAAATCCTGCGCGAGCGCTATGCCCGCGGCGAAATTTCCAGGGAGGAATACGAGGAACGGAAGAAGGTCTTGAAGGCAGGCTAGCCGAAAAGCCAATTGCGGAACTACGTTTGCTTTCCTGGATATCGACCGTCACGCTGGCCGGCTGGCAATGGTCCAATGGCCGGCGCTTTCGCCATCGACACGTTCCTGCCGTCCTTCCCGGCCATTGCCCACCAGTGCGTCACCGGGGCGCGCCGCCCAAAGCCGCGCGCTCAATCATCGTCGTCGTGGTGATGATGGCGATGATGGCCGCGCCAGCCGCGATGCCGGTACTCCTCACGCTCGATGTAGTAGGCCGGCTGCTCCACCACGACGACCGGCTGCGGCCTGACGACAACGGCCCGGCGCTCGACGAACACGGGCTGCTGCTCGACGACGACGGGAACCTGCTCCCGCACCACCGGCACCTGGACGCGGTCGACGACGGTGCGGCAGCGCCGCACGGTCTGGGTCTGATAGGACGGGCCGCGTGACGACATGCGGTCACCGACGACGGCGCCGGTCATCGCGCCGACTGCGGTGGCGATGGTCTTGCCGTTTCCCCCGCCGACCTGGTTGCCGATAATGCCGCCCGCAATGCCGCCGATAATGGCGCCGCCGTAGTCCTGGCTGGCGGTTTGCACAGGCACCTGTTCATTCCAGCATTCCTGCCGCGGTCGCTCGACAGTCTGGTATTCGGTGGCGCTTGCCGCCAGGGGAAGGGCAAGCACGGCGGCGGTCCATAAGAGTCGGGGAAGCATGGTGGTTCTCGTTCTTCTGCGATACAAGGAAAGATGGGTATGCCGTCTGCCGGCATGGCGTCGCGCTGCGGCTTGCCGGAATACCGGTCCTGCGATTACTGGCTCCGCTTGGCGATTTCGTTGCCGAGGTAGCCGCCGCCGACCGCGCCCGCGATCGTTGCCAGGGTTTTGCCGTTGCCGCCGCCTACCTGGCTGCCGAGCAATCCGCCGACGACCGCGCCGACCCCGATGCCGATCGGGCTGTTCTGCGCGGCGGGCGCGGGTTGCTGGTACACAGGGGCCGGGGCGTAACTCCGGGCAGGTTCTGCCTGCGCCACCTGCACCGGTCTGGCGCGATGCTGCACATACTGGTGGTGCACGATGGTCTTGTGCTCGACGACTTCCTTGACCGCGACCGGGGCCGGCGCCGCCGGTTGAACGGGGGCGGCGGCCATCACCGGTTGCGGCGCAACGCGGGCCGCGTCGGCAGCGCTGCCATGCGAACTCGGGATAATGCCGACGATGGCGGCGGTGGCAACGAGGCTGACGAGCATGACGGAGGCGGCGGCGCCTGCCATCAACGGATGAATGCGGCCGGCTTGTTTGTTTGCTTGCATGGTTTTCTCCCAAAGGTACAAGTTACTGCGTGGTAC
>NZ_LWRX01000179.1:0-4439 GCF_001683835.1 Ralstonia sp. RL
GCGGCTCACCAGCTCCTTCTCGATCTGCTCCAAAGCCCGCAAATCTTCCCGATCCGCTTCCAACGCCTCCGCCTTGCGCCGCGCCGCATCGAACTGTTCATAACGCTCATGCACGATGGTGGTCATGGCTTGATGGCTCATGCGGCCGAACCCCTTCAGCAGCGGTTGCTCATTGAATTCCATGAAGCTGTCCACATAGGCGCGCCAATCGTCCATGCGCAAGTCCTGGCGTTTCTGCGCGCGCAGTTCCGCAAAGTCCAGGAACAGGCTGACGATGCGGTTGAGGTGATCCAGCTCCTCGGCGTTCAGGTAGTTCTTGGCCACCGTCACATCGGCCTTGCGCACGCGCCCGCCTTTCCACGAGGTCAGGGCCATGTTGGGCTGAGTCGGATCGGCGCGTTGCACGATCAGCTCGGCGGCGGTGTGGCCGGTGACGGCAAAGAACATCTTGTTTTGCACTTCCGCGAAGAACTGGGCAGTCGCGGCCGGGTCGTCCGCATAGTCCACCGACAGGGCGAACAGGTCGCGCACCTTCTGGTAGAAACGCTTCTCCGACGACCGTATGTCCCGGATGCGCTGCAGCAGCTCGTCGAAGTAGTCCCAGCGCTCCGAGCCTTTCAGGCGTTCGTCGTCCATAACGAAGCCCTTGACCAGATATTCCTTCAGGTGGGTCGTGGCCCACTGGCGGAACTGGGTGCCGCGCGGCGAGCGGACGCGGTAGCCGACGGCGAGGATGAGATCGAGGTTGTAGAGCTGAACTGATCGTTTGACCTGTCGCTTGCCTTCGGTTTGAACTGTCAAGTATTCCTTGACCGTTGCTACTGAAGAAAGCTCTCCTTCCTCCAGAATGTTTTTTATGTGCAAACTGATGTTCTGTTTGCTGGTCTGGAATAACTCGGCAAGCTCCAGTTGGGTGAGCCAGACCGTGCCGTTCTCTGCGCGCAAGTAAAACCGGGCGCTGCCATCTTCCGTGTTATAGAGCACCAGCTCGCCGTGGCTCATGTTTTCTGTGTCACTCACAATTTCGCTCCCTTGGATACGCATTCATGACAATCTGCGATGCATAACAAGGTAGGGTGCGCTTTGCGCACCAGTCATCGGAGATGTGCCGGTGCGCGGAGCGCACCCTACAAATTCTGACTCACAATAATGTGTGTATCTAATTGCGCCATTAACCCCACCGGAGATCGCATCTCCGGCCCAACGCCTCAGAGCGCAAGCTACTGAGGCGTTTCTCTTTTGGGCGCGCGGAAGATCGTACTCACTCATACCCCAGCTCCTTCAGATACGCATCCATCTTCTTCTCCAACACCGCCAGCTCGGCCTTCAGTTTCTCGCGCTCGGCGCGCACCGCCATCAGGTCGATTTCCTCCTCTTCCTCGAAGGTGTCCACATAGCGCGGGATGTTGAGGTTGTAATCGTTCTCCGCGATTTCGGTCGGGCTGGCGAGATAGGCGTACTTGTCCACGCTTTGGCGCGCCGCGCAGGTGTCGATGATCTTTTGCAGGTCTTGCTCGCGCAGGAAATTCTGGTTCTTGCCGTCCTGGTAGGCGCGGCTGGCGTCGATGAAGAGCACCTTGTCGTCGCGCTTCTTCTTGCGGAACACCAGGATCGCCGCCGGAATGCCGGTGCCGTAGAACAGCTTTTCCGGCAGGCCGATCACGATGTCGAGCAGGTTTTCATCGATCAGCTGTTTGCGGATCTTGCCTTCGGCCGCGCCGCGAAACAGCACGCCGTGCGGCACCACCACCGCCATGCGGCCGGTGCCGGGCTTCATGGTTTCGATCATGTGCAGGATGAAGGCGTAGTCGGCCTTGGTGCGCGGCGGGATGCCGCGCCGGAAGCGCTTGTACTTGTCCTTCTCGGCGGATTCATGGCCCCATTTCTCCAGCGAGAACGGCGGATTGGCGACCACGATATCGAAATGCTTGAGCAAGCCGTCGCCATCGAGCAGCTTGGGATTGCGCAGCGTGTCGCCCCATTCGATGCGGTGGTTGTCCTCGCCGTGCAGGAACATGTTCATCTTGGCCAGCGCCCAGGTGCTGCCGATCGCTTCCTGGCCGTACAGCGCATACTTCTTGCTGCCTGTCTTTTTGCGGATGAGCTGTCCGCATTTCATCAGCAGCGAGCCGGAGCCGCAGGTCGGGTCGCAGATGTCGTCGTCTTCCTGCGGGTCGACCAGGAGTGCCATCAACTGCGACACCTCCGGCGGCGTGTAGAACTCCCCGGCTTTCTTGCCGCTGGTCGAGGCGAAATTCTTGATGAGGAATTCGTAGGCGTTGCCGATCACATCGAGATTGCCGATGCGCCGCGGCCGCAGGTTCAGTTCGGGCTTTGCGAAGTCTTCCAGCAGGTGACGCAGGATGTCGTTCTTCTGCGCCTCGTCGCCGAGCTTGGTGGAGTTGAAGCTGATGTCCTGGAACACGTCGCGCAGCTTGGTGATGTTGCTTTCCTCGATTGCGTGCAGCGCCTTGTCGATGCGTTCGCCGTTGCCGGGTTCGTGGCGCGCCGCGTGCAGCGTGTAGAAATTGGCGCTCTTCGGCAGCACGAAGCGTTCATTCTTGAGCAGCTCTTCGATCAGTTCCGGATGGTCGCCGTGCTCGGCCTGGTATTGCTCGTAATGGTCTTGCCAGACATCCGAGATGTATTTGAGGAAGAGCATCGTCAGGACGTAGTCCTTGTAGATGCTGGGATCGACCGTGCCGCGGAAGGTGTCGCAGGCGGCCCAGACGGCGGCGTTGATGGTGTCCTGGTGGATGGGGGTGTTCGTCATCGATTGTCGTCGTGGTTGGATTGTTCGGCGAATAGCGCGCATGCCAGCGCATCGAGTTGGCGTTCGCGGTTGCGGATCAGGTTTTCGAGAAGGGCGCGCTCCGCTTGAGCGTGCCGATGTAAGTCGATGATGCGTTGTTGATAGTCCAGTGGCGGCACTGCTAGCGATAGTGCTTCCAGTACGGCACGGCGGATGCTGAGCTGAGCGCTGCCTTCCGCGTGTTTGGCGAAATAGCGTTGCGCTGGCGCCCGGTTGATTTGCCAGGCGAGAAACTGCGGGAGAAGCCGGTCATTTTTGACACGCAAGAGAAAGAAGTGCTGCGAGCACACGGTGCGGGCCGGTACGTCATCGAGACAAACTGCATAATTGTGCAGACCACGGGAGGCAAAGACGACGTCGCCTGCGCTCAGCAAGTCGGGGCTCTTGCGGCCGTCTATCGACGTCGTCACCAATCCGGACCATTCAATAACGCCATTCGGGTCGAGGTCGCGCATTTGGAGTACACGCGTATCTCCGGTGGAAATTTCCGGCACAGCTCCTCGGAACGGGTGTCCGGCCCGAATATCCACGCATGCTTTTAATCGGTAAAACATATTGCGTCATTGAAGTTGACGCAATATTTTGCGTGACCTCATTGCTTCTGGCAATGAATTTTTGTGATTTTTACCGCGTCATATGCAATGACGCACATAAATATCATCTGGGCTCGCAGCGAATAACGCCTTGACGCACCATTCGATACTCATCTGACAAGGTAGGCGCGCACGGCAGTTTGACGACTCAATCCAGCGTCTGCCGATACCGCCGCAACGCGATCAGCCCCGCCGCCAGCATGAACAGCGCGATCGGCCACACTTCCGGCGCGATCTGCGCCGCGCCGTTTCCCTTCAACATGATGCCGCGCACGATGCGCAGAAAGTGCGTCAGCGGCAGGATCTCGCCGATCGCCTGCGCCCAGGCCGGCATGCCGCGAAACGGGAACATGAAGCCCGACAGCAGCATCGACGGCAGGAAAAAGAAGAAGGTCAATTGCATCGCCTGCATCTGGTTCTTCGCGATGGTGGAAAAGGTGAAGCCCACCGCCAGATTGGCCGCCATGTAGACCACCAGCGCCGCCGACAACAGTGCCAGGCTGCCGAGCATCGGCACGTCGAACAGCAGCCGCGCGGCGACCAGGATCACCGCGGTCTGCACATAGCCGATCAGGATGTAGGGCAGGATCTTGCCGGCCATGACCTCCAGCGGGCGCACGGGAGTCGCCAGCAGGTTTTCCATGGTGCCGCGCTCGCGTTCGCGCGTCATCGCCAGCGCGGTCATCATCACCATCGTCATGGTCAAAATCACGCCGATCAGGCCGGGCACGATGTTGTAGCGCGACACGCCCTCCGGGTTGTAGCGGCGCTGCGCGCGGATCTCGAACGGCGTGTCCTGCTGCGACGTGCGCAACGGGCCGACCGGGTTGTGCGCGAGCACCTGGCGGCTGATTGCATTGAGCGTGGCCAGCGCATTGCCGGACGCCGCCGGGTCGGTGGCGTCCGCCGCCAAGAGCACCGCCGGATGTTCGCCGCGCAGGATGCGGCGCGAGAAATCGGGCGGAATCACGAGCAGAAACTGCACGCGCCCCGCGTCGAGCAGGCGGTTGCCTTCCGCCTCGCTCGCCGGACGC
>NZ_LWRX01000086.1:0-537 GCF_001683835.1 Ralstonia sp. RL
CGCCGCGCTGCCCGGAAGCGTGCGCCGCATCGCCGTGCTCGACCGGACCAAGGAACCCGGCGCCGATGGCGAGCCGCTGTTCAAGGACGTGCTGGTCACCCTGGCCGAGGACGCCGCCAGCCCCGCCCCGCGCTTCACCACCCCGCCGCGCGTGATCGGCGGCCGCTACGGTCTGGCCTCCAAGGAATTCACGCCGGCCATGGTCGCCGCCGTCTTCGCCGCACTGGCCGAGCCGCAGCCCAAGCGCCGCTTCACGGTCGGCATCGACGACGATGTCACGCATCTGTCGCTGCCCTTCGGCCCCGCCTTCCGCACCGCCGCGAGCCGCGCCCATTTCGCTGCCGTGTTCTACGGCCTGGGCTCGGACGGCACGGTGTCAGCCAACAAGAATTCGATCAAGATCATCGGTGACGAAACCGCGCTGTTCGCCCAGGGCTATTTTGTCTACGACTCCAAGAAATCCGGTGCGATGACCGTCTCGCACCTGCGTTTCGGCCCGCAGCCGATCCGCTCGGCCTACCTGACCGGCGATGGCCG